>ONXW01000072.1 GCA_900321915.1 uncultured Eubacteriales bacterium | reverse complement strand
GGCAGGCCGTTTTTTGTGCCGGGAAGAGCCCAGTTCTTTACAATTTTCTGTACTTCCTTGCCTTGTTTTTTGCGATGTCATATAATTAAATAGCGTATGTCTGCAATTATTGCAGAAAATCAGAAAAATGGCGCACAAGACACGCGAGCGTGCCTTGGATTTGTGAGCAGATAAGAAGAAGGGAACGGCATGGCCTACACGGCACTGTACAGGAAATGGCGCCCGTCGACCTTCGACGAGGTGCGGGGCCAGGACCCTATTGTCAGAACATTGAAAAACCAGATACAGTCGGACCGTATCGGCCACGCATACCTGTTCTGCGGCACCAGGGGCACCGGAAAAACCAGTATCGCAAAGATACTGGCAAAGAGCGTGAACTGTGAAAACCCGAAGGACGGAAACCCCTGCTGCGAGTGCAGCATGTGCCGCCGGATCCAGGACGGGAATTCCCTGAATGTGGTGGAGATCGACGCGGCGTCCAACAATGGCGTGGACGATGTCCGCGAGATAAGGAACCAGGTGCAGTACCCGCCGTCGGAGGGGAAGTACCGCGTGTTCATCATCGATGAGGTTCACATGCTGTCGGCGGGCGCGTTCAACGCCCTTCTCAAAACACTGGAGGAACCGCCGGCCTACGTCATCTTTATCCTGGCGACGACGGAGGTTAACAAGATTCCGGTGACCATCCTGTCCCGGTGCCAGCGGTATGATTTCAAGAGAATCTCTGTCGGGACCATCGCGGAGCACCTCGAAGAGCTGGCGAAAGCGGAAGGCATCGCCGCCGAAGACAGGGCCCTGCGGTATATTGCCCGGGTGGCGGACGGATCCATGCGTGATTCCCTGAGCCTTCTCGACCAGTGCGCCGCCTTCCATTTCGGCGAGACGCTGACTTACGAGAATGTGCTGGACGTGCTCGGCGCGGTAGACAACAGCGTGTTTACCAGGCTTTTCGACGCCATTTGCGCCGGCGATACGAAGACCTGCCTCGCGGAAGTGGCATCCATGATAGACCAGGGCCGGGAGCTCGGGCAGATGGTGACCGACTTCATCTGGTATATGAGGAATATTCTCCTGGTCAGGGCCGCCGGAGATACGGCGGAAGGCCGGCTGGAAGAACTGATAGATATTTCTGAGGAAAATGCTGCCGTCATGAAGAGGCAGGCGGCCGCGGTGTCCGAGGAGACACTGATGCGGTACATCCGCGTATTTTCGGAACTGTCCGGAGCGATCCGGTTTTCATCCCAGAAGCGGGTTCTCACCGAGATTGCCGTTATCAAGCTGACAAAGCCCCAGATGGAGGAAAACCTGGACTCTGTCCTGCAGCGGCTGGATACCCTGGAACGGCGGGTGGAGGAGATGCCCGCGGGCGCAAATGCCGGCCTGCCGGACGCGGAAAAGCTCGCGGAGCTTGTGAAACTGGCGTCCGGAAACATTTCCCTGGAAAATGCTTCCGCAGGAAGCCCTGAAGCGCCGGCGGAGCCGAAGACCGTCTCCCTGCCGAAGGCGGAGTACGACGACCTGATGCTGATCCGGAAGGAATGGCCGAAGATCGTGAGCATGCTGGGGCGATCCCTGGGTACGGTGCTCAGAGATTCCTTTGTAAAGCCGAACGGCGAGAGCAGGATGAGCATCCTTATCGAGGATCCGATGCACTGCCAGATCGCCGGGACGGAACAGCATCTCGGGGAGATCCGGAAGCTGGTGGCGGACCGGTACGGGAAGGATATCGACTTTTCCGTCAAATCCCGGGGCGGGGAACAGCCCGCGGATACTACTTATGTTACCGATGAAGATTTGTCTGTGATTCATATGGACATCATTCAGGAAGACCAGACTTACTGATAGAAAGAACAGGAATGGCAAGGAGGATTCACCATGGCAAAACGGGGAGGATTTCCGGGCGGTATGCCGGGCAATATGACCAACCTCATGAAACAGGCGCAGAGAATGCAGCGCCAGATGGAAGAAAAACAGAAGGAAATGCAGGAGCGTGAATACAGCGCGACCGCGGGAGGTTCCGCGGTGACGGCCACGGTTAACGGAAAGAAGGAGCTCCTGTCTGTGAAGATCGCGCCGGAAGCGGTGGATCCGGATGATGTGGAGATGCTGGAGGACCTGATTGTCGCTGCGGTGAACGAAGCGATGAAAAAGGCGGAGGAGGACAGCAATGCCGAGATGGCAAAGCTGACCGGCGGACTGGGCGGCCTCGGAGGAGGTCTGTCATTCTGAGATGGATTATTACAGCACACAGATAACAAGCCTGATTGAACAGCTGTCGAGGCTTCCGGGTATCGGCAGCAAATCTGCCCAGAGACTGGCATTTCATATTATCAATATGCCGGTGGAGCAGGCGGAAAAACTCTCTCAGGCCATTGTGGACGCGCGGAAAAACGTGCGCTACTGTAAGGAGTGCCAGACGCTTACGGACAGTGATATCTGTCCTATCTGCGGGAACCCGAAGAGGGATCACGACACTATCATGGTGGTGGAGAACAGCAGGGACCTGGCAGCCTACGAGAAAACCGGAAAATACGAAGGCGTCTATCATGTGCTGCACGGAGCCATTTCCCCGATGCTGGGCATCGGGCCGAATGATATCCGCCTGAAGGAACTGATGACGCGGCTCGGGAAGGAATCAGTACAGGAAGTTATCATCGCGACGAACTCCAACCTGGAGGGGGAAACGACAGCGATGTACCTGAGCAAGCTGATCAAACCCACCGGAATCCGGGTCACACGGATTGCCAGCGGCGTCCCCGTGGGGGGCGATCTGGAATACACGGATGAGGTAACTCTTCTGCGCGCTCTGGAAGGGCGCACGGAATTGTAACATAGTTGCAGTGCGATTGCACGAGGAGACTGTAAAAATGGATAAGTACGAGTTCAAGATCAAGGTCGAGCAGATCAAAAAGCTGGTAAATAAGGGCGATTATGAGACTGCAATGAAGATCGCTGACACCATTGACTGGAGAAGAGTGCGCAGCACAAGCCTTCTGACAATGGCGTCCAATATCTACGAGAAAAACCTGGAATACCAGGACGCGAAGGACATCCTTCTGATTGCCTATGAGCGCGCGCCCATCGGGCGGGGGCTCCTCACGAAGCTTACGGACCTGGCGCTCCGGGAGGGCAATGTCAAAGAAGCGGAGGCGTATTACAGGGAATATTGCGACCTGGTCGGTGACGAAGATTCCATGCAGTACCTTCTGCGTTACCTGATACTGGAGGCGAAGGAAGCCCCGGTAGACCAGCAGATCAACGCGCTGGAGCAGTATTGCCAGGAAGAGCTGGATGATAAGTGGCTCTTCCACCTGGCGGAGCTGTATGAAAAAGCGGGACGCACTGATGACTGCGTGAAGGCCTGCGATAAGGTTATGCTGATGTTCGGTATCGGCAAATACGTCGACAGGGCTATGGAGCTGAAGCTGAAATACGCGCCGCTCAACAGGTACCAGATGGACCTGGTGGAAAACCGGGAGAAGTACGAGCAGAAGCTTCGTGACGTGGAAGAGCGTTACAAGGCGGATGAGACCTATGACGAGGATGAGGATGAATACGGCGATCCGGACCTGGCGGCGGAAGTGAACGCCGTGATGGACGAGGACGAAGCTGAGGAAGAGGCTGCTGAGGAGGAGCTTCCGGAAGAGGAAGAAGCCGAAGAGCCCGCTGAAGAGGAAGCTGAGGAAGAAGCCGGGGAAGAGCCCGCAGAAGAGCCTGCAGCTGAGGAAGCGGCGGAAGAGCCCGCAGAAGAACCAGAGGTTCCGGAAGCGGCGGAAGAGCCCGCGGCTGAGGAAGCAACGGAAGAGCCTGCAGAAGAGCCCGCAGTTCCGGAAACGGCGGATGAGCCCGCAGAAGAGCCCGCAGTTCCGGAAGCAGCGGATGAGCCTGCAGAAGAGCCCGC
>ONXW01000029.1 GCA_900321915.1 uncultured Eubacteriales bacterium | reverse complement strand
CAGCGGGAAAACTCCGAAATAAAAGAAATGATCGCGGAGCGGTTGACTTTGATTTTCCGGAAAGTAAAATAGAATTGGATAAATGCGGGCGGGTGACGGATATTTACCCGAGATACCGCGGGGAGGGCGAGCGCATCATTGAAGACTTCATGCTGGCGGCCAATGAGACCGTGGCGGAGGAGTACTACTGGCGGCAGGTCCCCTTCCTCTACCGTATCCACGAGGATCCGGAGACGGAAAAGATGAAGTCTCTGGCGGCTTTCCTGGGCAATTTCGGGTTTGTCCTGCACATACGGCAGGGTAAGGTGTATCCGAAGGAGCTCCGGGGGATTCTGGAGAAGGCGGAGGGAAAGCCCGCGGAGGCGCTGGTGAAGCGGATTGTGCTCCGGTCGATGCAGCAGGCGAAGTATTCGCCGGTAAACGCGGGGCATTTCGGCCTGGCAGCGGAATATTATACCCATTTCACCTCACCCATCCGGAGATATCCGGATCTGCAGATTCACCGTATCATCAAGGAAAACCTGGCGGGAACATTTTCCGGCAGGAGAGTTTCCCACTATGAGCGGATCCTTCCCGCTGTGGCGGTGAAGACTTCCGCGCTGGAGCGGCGCGCCGATGAGGCCGAGCGGGAAGTGGAGAAGATCAAGAAGGTGGAGTATATGGAGAAGTACGTCGGAGAGGAATTCGACGGCGTGATTTCTTCCGTGACCGCCTGGGGTTTCTACGTGGAACTGCCGAATACGGTGGAAGGGCTCGTTCACGTGAACGAGCTGTATGATGATTATTATGTCTATGATGAACAGCGCTGCGAGCTGATCGGCCGGATGACTGGCCGGGTGTACCGCATCGGGCAGCCGTGCCGGGTAGTGGTGACGGGCTGCGACAGGTTCATGAAGACAGTCGACTTCATTCCGGCGGAACGGGCCTGGGACGGCCTGGAGGGATACTGATCCTCTCTGGCCCCGGGCTTTCGGAATGGAACAGGAGGCGCATGCGGGCGGGTTCTTCCTGCCGCGTGCGGGAGAGGAGTGCGACATGGCAAAAACAGGCGTAAAACTGGTTGCGAACAATAAGAAAGCATTTCATGACTTTTTCATCGATGAAAAGTACGAGACCGGCATTGAGCTGTTCGGCACGGAGGTAAAGTCTATCCGTATGGGCCACTGCAGCATCAAGGAGGCGTATGTCCGGATACACAACGGGGAGATGTTCATTTACGGCATGCACATCAGCCCCTATGAGAAGGGCAATATTTTCAACAAGGACCCGCTGCGGGACCGGAAGCTCCTGATGCACAGGAAGGAAATTAACAGGCTTCTCGGGAAGATCAAGGAGAAGGGCTTTACCCTGGTGCCGCTGCAGGTCTATTTCAAAGGCAGCCTCGTCAAGGTGGAGATCGGCCTTGCCCGGGGCAAAAAGCTGTACGACAAACGGGAAGATATCGCGAAAAAGGACGCCCGCAGGGAGATGGAGCGGGAGTTCAAATCGAAGAACTTTTGAGGATACAGTATTAAAACAGCATGAAAGTATTGCGAAAGGATATTATATTTCATGAGAATCTTCAGTCGCGAAATCGGTAAAGACCGGTATTTTGTCAGGAAGGCTTTTAAGCGGTTCTTCTGGCCCGCGATGCTGTCCAGCTTCTGGCTGGCGGTTGCGGCGGTTGCGGACAGCATTTATGTGGGAAATGGCATCGGCGCCGCGGGTCTTTCCGCCATCGGCTTCGGCCAGCCGGTCTATATGTTGTACAATATTCTGAGCTACGGGTTTTCCATCGGCGGTTCCATTCACTTCGCGAGCCGGCTGGCGGAGGGACACGAGGAGGAGGGAAACAGGATCTTTCTCAGCATCCTCAAGCTGCTCCTGGTGCTCTATGCGGTCACGGTTACCCTCGGGCTCTTTTTCCTGCCGCAGATAGTGCAGCTTTTGGGCGCGGCCCCGGGGGATGAGACTACGCTCACCTATATCCGGCTGCAGTTTACCTTTATCCCCCTTATGTTCCTCCAGGGACCGTTTTACTATTTCGTCCATGCGGACAATGCCCCCAGGACCGCTGCGGCGGCTATGTCCCTCGGCGGAATCGCCGACGTGTGCTTCGGCTATATCTTTATTATGAGGATGCATCTGGGGGTTGCGGGATCGGTCTATGCCACAGTGTGCGGCGCAGTCCTGATGCTCTCCATTACCGGCTGGCATATACTGACGCATCGCGGCACCCTGCGTCTGTGCGCGATGAAAATGGACTGGAAGTGTATTCCCGTTTCCGCGCAGACCGGATTTGCCACTTCAATTCAGTATCTGTTCCAGTTTGTGACGCTGATCGCCGTAAACCGCCTGCTGATGAGTATGGGCGGAACCTTCGCGGTCGCCGCTTTTGATGTTGTTTACAGTGTTTCCGAGCTCTGCGTGGCAATCCCGGAGGCGGCTGTTATCGCGACGGAACCGATGATCTCTACCTACCGCAGTGAGAGGAATACCGGAAATATCCTGACGACCCTGGATCTTTCCCTGATCTGGGCCGCCATCTTTTCCCTGCCTGTCCTGCTGATCATGTGCATAAGGCCGTGGGCGCTCAGCCTGCTGTTCGGCATGATTTCCGGCGCGGAGAGGCAGTATACAATGCGCGGGATTTTCGTGTACGCGACGAGTATTATCCCTATGGTTGTGAATGTTGTTTTCTGCGGATATTACCAGGCGGTGCTGCAGGAGTGGCTCTCATACCTGATTACCTTCCTGCGCAGCTTCCTGTTTTTCCTGAGCAGCCTGGTGATATGTTCCTTCGGAGGCATGGATACGGTATGGTTTGTGTTCCTTGCCGCGGAGGTCCTCACGATTCTCTGCTGGGTGCCGGCTGCCATCTTCCGGGGCGGTTTCCTACAGCTTAAGGATATCAATACAGGCCAGGCGAAAAGCGTGGTCATAGACAGCAGCAGCAGGGATATCTCCGAGGTGACGCAGATTCTCCAGAATTTCTGCAGGGAAAAGGGCAGCACCCCGAAGCAGGTGATGTATGTAGGCCTCACTGTCGAGGAGATCTGCTGCGTCGTCGCGGAACGGTTTAAATCCATGCTGGGAGAAATCTATGTGCAGGCCACCGTGGTGGTGGATGAAGGCGAGACGACGCTCTACCTCAGGGACAATGTCTATGCTTACAATTCCCTGGGGGAGAATACGGAGAACATCCGGCTGGACGAAGGGGAAGGGCTTGACCTCGTGGGCGTACGCATTGTCCAGAAAAATGCGAAACAGTTTTATTACCGACGCTACAGCGGTTTTAATACGCTTGTAATCCGGCTGTGAGGAGGAAATGGGGATGGAAAAAAGAGAAAAGAAATTGTTTCCTTTGAGCAGGAAAGTGGCGCTGACGGTGATTGCGATCGTCGTTTCCCTCAGCACGCTCCTGATCACTCTCAGTTACTATCATTACCGCACGGAAATGTTCGGGCACTACGAGCGGTTTGCCATGAATATCGCCTCCGTGGCGGCGACACAGCTTGATCCCGACAAGATAGACACCTGGCTTTCAACCGGGGAAAAGGATGAAGACTATGAGAAGTCCTTTGACGTACTCTGCGATATCCGGGAAAAAGGCGGGATCGAATATCTCTATGTCGTGAAGCCGGAGCCGGATGAGGTCTGGTATGTAATGGATACGGATCCTTCCGAGGGAGCGATTCCCCTGGGGTATCATGAACCCTATTACGAGGGCGCGTTTGCCGAAAACGCGGAGAAAATGGCGCGGGGCGAGGAGGTCGGCCCGCTGGTAAGCAACGAAGAATACGGCTGGCTTATGAGCGTCTACTATCCGCTCCGGACATCTTCCGGGGAGCCGGCAGGATATGTGGGGGCTGATATCCTGATGAATGATGTCGTAAATGACCTTCACGATTTTGCCAGGCAGATGATTATGCTGATGGCGCTGATGGCGGCTGCATTTTCCTTTGTGCTGATCCGTTCCACGACAAAGAATATTGTGGAACCCATCTCCCGGATTTCCCGTTCCGCGGAGCAGCTTGTGGAGGAGGAGAGGAGCCGTTCCGCTTCGGAGACGTCCATTTTCTCCCAGCTGACCATCAAATCCAACGATGAGGTGGGAATCCTTTACGAGAGTCTCTCGAAGATGGAGCAGGATGTAAACAACTATATCCGGGAACTCCTGCACGTGACCGCGGAGAAGGAGAGGATCGGCGCGGAGCTGAATGTCGCGACGCAGATCCAGGCGGACATGCTCCCGAATATTTTCCCGCCCTTCCCCGAGCGGAGGGAATTCCAGATTTTTGCGTCCATGAACCCCGCCAAGGAGGTGGGAGGAGATTTCTACGATTTCTTCCTGGTGGATAAAAACCATCTCTGCATGGTGATGGCCGACGTGTCCGGAAAGGGAGTTCCCGCGGCGCTGTTCATGGTGATCGCGAAGACCCTCTTAAAGAACCGGGCCATGATGGGGGATTCCCCGTCGGAGATTCTGTATAATGTGAATAACCAGCTGTGCGACGGAAACAAAGCGGACCTGTTCGTGACCGTATGGCTCGCCATCATTGATACCACGACGGGGACCGGCCTCGCGGCAAATGCCGGCCATGAGCACCCGGTGCTCTGCAGGAAGGGCGGAAAGTATGAGCTGGTTGAGTACCGTCACTCCCCGGCGGTCGCGGCCATAGAAGAAATGAAGTTCCGCGAGCACTCCTTTAAGATGGAACCCGGCGACAGGCTCTTCGTCTATACGGACGGCGTGCCGGAGGCGACGGACGCGAATAACGGGATGTTCGGCGCGGAGCGGATGCTCCGGGCCCTGAATGAGGATCCGGAGAGTCCGCCGGAGGAACTCCTTCCGCGGGTGAAGAGAGAGATCGATGAATTCGTGGGCGGCGCGCCCCAGTTTGACGATATTACCATGCTCGGCTTCTATTACAAGGGGCCGGAACATGAAAAGATCCATAAGCTGAAGCTGGAGGCAAAGCTGGAAAACCTGGACAGGGTGCTGGATTTCCT
>ONXW01000096.1 GCA_900321915.1 uncultured Eubacteriales bacterium | reverse complement strand
TTGCCATGCCCTCTTTACGGTATCTAACCGCCTGCCTCTTTTTTCAAACTTCTCCCTCTTTCTTTTCTTTGTTTTTTCTGCAGGTTATTGTCAGCAGTTTCAAATCTCGTTTTCATGTTGAACTGATTATATCTGTTATAAAATTACGATTCAATTTACTCTCTTTTTAACTTTATTTTTCTCTTTTTTCTCCCGCCCGTTGTATATATTGACCAAAAAACACTTCTTCATTTTGTCAGTTTTTCTTTTCATATTTTCAGGCGGAACAGCTGCTTCGGCCGGCCGACCTTCCCGTAGACGCTGACGGCTTCCACCTGCTTCTCCCGTATCAGGTGCTGGAGATAACGGTGTACCGTCTGATAGGCAAGCCCGCTCTCTTTCGCGATTGCCTCCATAGTCATCTCCTCTTTCGCTTCCCGCATGGTATCCAGTACCACCTGCATCGTCTCCTCGCTCAGGCCTTTGTCAAGCCGGGGCGCAGTCCTGAATGCCCTGGACTGCTCCAGGAGGCGCAGGTGCAGCCTGATCCGGCTGATGAGGTCCGGCGCTTTCAGCGGCTTCAGGGCAAAATCTGTGGCGCCCGCCTCCAGGAACCGGTCCGCAATCTCCTGCTCCTCATCGATAGTAAACACAATGATTGGAACAGACGGGGAAAATGTCCTGATCAGCTTTACTCCCTCCACACCGTTGATGCCCGGCATATGGTAGTCGATCAGAACAATATCCGGCTCGGCCCTCCGGAAGATCTCCAATCCCTTCGCGACACTCGAAGCCGCATAGGATTTCCAGTTCTGCATCGCAAACAGCTCACCCAGGGCAAACCTGATATCCTCGTCATCATCAATGCAAAGTATCTTAACGTCCTTCATCGCTTTCTCCTTCCGGTATCAGCAATACCATCTCCGTCCCCTCTCCGGGCTTTGTGTTTACCGTTACTTTTCCGCCGCTCTCCTCCACGACCCGGCGTACAAAGGAAAGGCCCAGGCCGCTGGATCCGCGTCCGCTGACCCCCTTCTCCCAGATCTGCTCCACATTCTCCGGCAGGATGCCGACCCCGTTGTCCCGGACGGAAAACCGTACATAGTCTGTATCTTCCTCCCGGACACGGTCTGTTCTCAGCAGGATCTCAAGGGGCCTGTCCGGGCTCCCGGCCTGTCCCGCATTCCGGAGGAGATTTACGACAGCCCGGGGAAACAGGACCCTGTTCACTCTGACATACGCGCCGGCGGCGTTATTTTCCACACGCACGGCCTCCGCGTAGGCCGTGACGCTGACCTGCGCCAGGGCTGTATCTGTGAGTTCCTGTACTGATACAACTGTCCTCTCCTTTTCGTAGAGGATGGCCGATACCATATCGCTCATCCTCTCCATGGCCTTCTCGATGCGGTCGAGATAGGAGATATCCTTCTCCCTTCCCTCCATTTCCGCGCTCATCTTCATGACGCCCACCAGGGTCTGGACGCTGGTGAGCGGGGATTTCAGGTCATGGACCAGGTACTGCATCTCCTGGTAGACGCGGTTCTGCAGTTCCGACATCTGCCTTAAGTGCTCGCTCTCCCGGTTCTTCTCTTCCAGCAGGGCAAGCATCCGCAGATGGTTTTCTTCCTGGAACTGGAGAAAAATAACGGATGAAAACAGAGTAAAGACCGTAATTCCCACAATTCCCAGCGCATTCAGCAGTGCTTCTTCTTCAAACAGCTGCGCCAGCAGCTTGATGGTCCTGCTGATCTCGCCCCGCCCGATGGACAAGCTGTCCAGCGCGGGCATGATATCCAGGAACTGGAATGCCATAATCATCGTTACGATGAGGAGCGTTTTCTTTTTCCAGGAAATGTAGCGGTAATCCGCCCTCCGGTACATCAGTACCAGGAGTGACAGGCCGAAGGCTGCAAGGCTGAAATCATAGGGAAAATGGTGAATATAGTACATGCTCCGGTAGACAGCGAGCAGAATCGCAAAGATCAGGGCAAAGTTCGGCCACCAGATGCGCCGGTCCTTCCAGAAGAATTCCAGGGACTCGCTGATAAAGAACGCGCCGGTATAGTGCGGCAGCGCCCTGAGGAAATTGACGAGCACAAGGCGTACTGCAGCTTCAAGCAGGGACGCCGTATCCCAGCCCCGAAGCGCCCGGTCGACGGAATCCATGACCCCGAAATTATAAACATTGACGAACATCGGCATGAAAAATGCGATGAGAGTCAGGACTGTCCCTGCCAGCATTTCATCATAGTGGATCTGGTGTACGGAAAGCGGTATTCTCTCCTTCATGGTTTCCTCCCCCGCGGTGAAAAAACGCATTTTTCCTTAAAAAAGGGCGCAAAAAAACAGGCCCGGTATTTCCGGGCCTGTATTTCTCATTTCCCGGTCAGGAATCGGGATATAGGTGTTATCTGTTCATGAGTCCGTCCACTGCTTCTTTCATCTTCCGGAGGCCCTCCACGATGTTCTCATAGCTGTTTGCAAAGGACATACGGATGAAGCCCTCTCCGGCCGCGCCGAAGACGCTGCCGGCCACCATGCAGATACCGGCCTTCTCCAGCAGATACTCTGCCAGCTCCTGGCTGTTCATGCCGCTCTTTTCGCAGACCGGCTTGCAGTTGATGAAGATATAGAACGCGCCGGTGGGCGCCGGGCAGCTGAGGCCCTCAATCCCGTTGATGGTCTTTACGGCGTAGTCTCTTCTGCGCTTGTACTCCACAACCATCTCCTTCACCTCATCGCCCTCTTCCCTGAGAGCCGTGATTCCGGCTTTCTGGACAAAGGACGGCGCGCAGGTAACCGCGTTCTGGTGAAGCTTGTTCACTTCCTTCAGGTACTCCAGAGGAGCGCAGACATAGCCGAGACGCCAGCCTGTCATGGAATAGGCCTTGGAAAAGCCGTTGAAGGTAAAGGTACGCTCCGCCATACCCGGAAGGGACGCGATGCTGACATGCTCCTGGTCACCGTATACAAGACGCTCATAGACCTCATCCGCAAAAATGACGATATCCTTCTCAATGGCAATCTCTGCCAGGCCCTCCAGGGTCTTGCGGGACAGCATGCTGCCGGTGGGGTTGTTCGGTGTTACGAGCACCAGGACCTTGGTCTTATCTGTGATCTTGCCGCGGATCTCCTCCAGGTCCATCTGGTAGCCGTTTTCTTCCTTCAGGGTATAGCTCACCGGAACCGCGCCCAGAACCTTCGGAACGTTAACGTAATTCATCCATACCGGATCCGGGACAAGGATCTCGTCGCCCGGGTCAAGCACTGCCATCAGCGCGTCAAAGATCGCCTCGGAAAGACCGACGGATACCATGATGTTCTCCGCTTTGCAGGGAATGCTGTTCTGTGTGTTCAGCTTCCAGGCAATGGCCTCGCGGAGACCCATATCGCCCAGGTTTGAGGTGTAGAACACTTCCCCGCGCTCCAGACTGGCGTACGCCGCCTTCTTGATGTACTCCGGAGTATCAAAGTCCGGTCTGCCGATCTCAAAATGGATCACCGTCTGGCCGGCCCTCTCCATGGCCAGCGCTTTCTCATTCATCTTCCGGATACCGGAAAGGCCGATGGTTTTCATCTTATCGGAAATAATGTTCTTCATGTCCTGTCTCCTTTTGATTTATGAAATATACCCCTGCTGCCCGTACTGTTTTTCAGGAGCAGCCTCTTTTTTTTCTGTTGATTTCACTATACACCAACGGAGAATTCCCGTCCAACTCGTAATCCTCTATCATGGAATAAGGAAATGGTTATAGGTGTTTTTTCCGGAAAACTGCCTCACCGGTTTTTTACTTCTTCATCCAGCCTGCGCCGGCGTTCCAGGCCTGGCCGGCCTTCTCACCGGTGATATAGTAGCCGTTCCGGAACTGATCGAACATCAGCGCATCGGTCTTCTGCACATCTACTTTGCCCTTCTCATCAAGAACAGACTCCTCCGCCTTCACGTTGATTATCTTTCCGACGATGCCGGACACATATTCCGTCTCCAGAAACTCCAGGAGCTCGCACTCCATCACCACCGGGAATTCCTCGATGATGGGCGCATGAACCTTATCGCTCTTCACCGCGTGATACCCGGTGCGCTCGAACTTGTCATCCATCTTGTTGCCGGAAGCGATGCCGAAGAAATCGGCCACATCCATGTGGGCCTTATCCGCCAGGGCAACTGTAAACGCTTTACTGGCTTTGATATTCAGCCAGGTCTTCTTGCCCTCACCGATGAACAGGATGATCTTGTCCATGTCGCAGATCTGGCCCCAGGCCACGTTCATGACATTGACCTTCTCATTCTCATCGTATGCCGCCACCATCAGCACCGGCATGGGATAAACTGCCTGAACAACGCCCAAATCTTTTTTCATTGTGTTTTCCTCCTTTAAGCAATACCTGCCTGACTATGGATTCATAGTAAACCACAGCTTTTTGAGATTCCAATATCAGCTTAATTATCCGGCATAAGCAGATAATTATAATTATTCCGGAGTCTGACTTCCTCCCCGCTGTGGACGTACTGTATCTGCGCTCCCAGCTGTTTTTTCAGGAACGCAAACGGTTCCGTGCCGGTGCAGTGACCTGTATAGAACACGGTTTTATATTTCTTCAGCTCTTCCGCCATCCTGAGGAGAATCTCTTCATCCTCCCCCGTGTAACCGTTTTTCCGCATGGTATGGAAGCCGCTGAATACCATATCCGGCTCTCCTCCGTACACTTCCCGGAACCGGTCCAGGACATTCAGGATACCGTGGTGGGCGCACCCCGAG
>ONXW01000408.1 GCA_900321915.1 uncultured Eubacteriales bacterium | reverse complement strand
GTGGCGGAATACATCGCGAAGAGCGCCGCGGCGCAGGTTACCGTGCAGGGGTATCATTTCTTCGTCATGGAGCTGGTGGGGGAGCTGTACCGGTTCGCCCGCAACAATGACCTGGACGGGGAGAAGATCTTCAGGACGGACGATGACATTTACCAGAGGATCCAGCAGCTGGACCCGGAGGAAGTGACAAAGTGGATGACGGACGTTTGCCTGCGGATGCAGACGATGGTCCGCGACAAGCGCACGGACACAACCAGGTCCTTTGTCAGCCGCGCCATCGAGTATATTTATGCCAACTACGCGAACGAGGATGTTTCCGTGGACAGCATCTGCAGCTACCTCGGGGTTTCCGCCGCGTATTTTTCCACGGTTTTCAAGCGCGAGACGGGCAAAACCTTCGTCAATTTCCTGACGGATTACCGGATGGAGCGGGCGGTGGAGCTTCTCATCGGAAAAAATGAGAAGACGTATGTGATTGCCCGGGAGGTGGGGTATTCGGACCCCAACTATTTCAGCTACGTGTTTAAAAAGCAGTTCGGCATGTCGCCGTCAAAATACAAGGCGTCCCGCCTGGGGAATTCCTGAGGGACGCAGGGGATGGAATGGAAGAGAAAAGAAATGGGGGAAGGCGGTTTCTGCCCGCCGTGCCCCGGACGATCCAGTCTACAATTCTTATATCGTTCTCTGTCGTAGCAGCGGTCACAACGCTGCTTCTCGGCATTTCCCTCTACCAGCTGTTCGCGTCCTATACGGAGCGCCTGATGACGCAGTCCACGGAAAAGGTGGTCAGCCAGGCGGTCACCAGCCTGGAGGATTACCTGAGCAGCATGCGCCGGATCTCCGACGCCATGTATTACGACGCCATCAAGGACAAGGATCTCTACGAAGAGAGCGTGGACGCGGAGATGAACCTGCTCTATGAGGCGAACCGGGACAACCTGATAAGCTTTGCCCTGTATTCGGAGAAGGGGAACCTGATCTCGGCGGCCCCGGTGGCTGTGGAGAAGAAGGACCTGGACGTCAGGAGCCAGAAATGGTTCCGTGACGCTGTGGAACATATGGAGAATTTCCATTTTTCCACGCCCCATGTGCAGAATCTCTTTGATGACCCGAGTTTCCGGTATTACTGGGTGATTTCCCTGAGCCGCGTGGTTGACATGACAAGGCACGGCATCCCGACCTCCGGCGTGCTCCTGGTCGATATGAATTATTCCACCATTGAGCGGATGCTGGAGGAGGTCAACAGCAGGGACAGCCAGCAGTACGTCTATCTCTGCGACAGTGACGGCGAGATCATTTACCATCCCCGGCAGATGCAGATCACGGCGGGGATGTTCCGGGAAAACAACGCGGCGGCTGCGGATTACGAGGACGGCGTACACCGGGAGGTATTTGAAGGCGTCGAGCGGACCATCGTGGTGGATACCGTGAGCTACACCGGCTGGAGGCTGGTGAGTGTTATCCCGGCCAATTATTTCCGGCTGGGCCTTTCCAACATGCGGTACCTGGTCATCCTGGGAATCCTGGGCGCCATCCTGGCCCTGTTTGTGGTGAACCAGCTGGTGTCCTCCGGTATCTCGAAACCCCTGGAACGGCTGAATGACAGTATCCGGGAAATGGAGGCGGGCAGAAGGGAGATGCCTGACATCTCGGAGGATGCGACCACGGAGGTGGAACATCTCGGAAAAACCCTGGAATCCTATGTGGAGCAGAATACAAAGCTGATGCAGGATATCGTGGTGGAGCAGGAGGAAAAGCGGAAAAGTGAGCTGGACGCGCTGCAGTCCCAGATCAACCCCCATTTCCTGTACAACACGCTGGATTCCATCACCTGGATGGTTGAGGGCGGGCGCCAGGAGGAGGCGGTCTCCATGATCAGCAACCTGGCGAGCCTGTTCCGCATCAGCCTGAGCCGCGGCAGGACCATCATCCGCATTGAGGATGAGCTGCGCCATGCCCGCAATTATATGAATATCCAGCAGGTCCGTTTTAAGAACGCCTTCCGGGTCAGGGAGGAGGTCGACCCGCGGATTAATGACTACTGTACTGTCAAGCTGATCGTGCAGCCCATCCTGGAAAATGCCATTTATTACGGCGTCAAGGGCATGGAGGAGGACGGGGAGATCGTCATCCGCGGATGGATGGAGGAGGACGGGATTTACCTGTCTGTCTCTGACAACGGATTCGGCATCCCGCCGGAGGAGTGCGCAAAGCTCCTCTCCGACACGGAGCGGGTGCCCGCCCACGGATCCGGTGTGGGACTCCGCAATGTCAACAGCCGCATCAGGCTCCGGTTCGGCGAAGCCTACGGCCTGACCATTGAAAGCGAACCCGACGAGGGGACCTGTGTGACCATAAGGCTTCCGGCCATTCCCTATACCGAGGAGAACCAGGAGCTTCTGGAAAACGGAAAACAGGTCCCGGCGGAACCGGTGAAAAAGGAGCGGGAGGATGAATAGAAAAAGACTGATTATCGTGGCGCTCCTCATCGGGTTCCTGCTTGCCGCCGGCTTCCGCGTCGCGCTGAATACGGACAGTGAGGAACCCCGCGCCCGGGTTTCCGTTATCGTGGACAGCAGCGGGGACGGGCGCTGGCTCTCCTTTGTAGCGGGGCTTGAGCAGGCGGCGGCGGAGCGGAACCTCAGCCTGACCTACGTCAATACTGGCCGGCTTGTGAGCCCGGTGGAGGAGAAAAAGCTGGCGGACAATGAGCTGGCGGACGGGTCTGCCGGACTTATCATGGAGTTCTGCGCCAGCAGGAATGTGAAAGAGATGGTCTCGGAGCTGAGCCGGAAGTCCGCCCTTGTCCTGGTGCAGACGGACGTGGAGGCGGAAGCTGACGCGGACGGGAAGTTTTCCGGCATCCACGCGGACAACGAGGCGCTGGGAAGAACGCTGGGACTGGAGATTTCAGAATGCGCCGGGCCGGATCTGAGCGGGAAGACGGTGGCGGTACTGGCCGGGAACCAGGAGCAGTTCGCGCAGAAAGAGAGGCTGTCGGGACTGCTCGGGGTGCTGGAGGAGCGCGGGGCTGAGGTTCTCTGGGTCTCCGATTATGTGCAGAATATGCCGGAGAGGCTGGAATACCGGCAGAACGAGCATCCGGCGGATATCCTGGCGGCCCTGGACAATACGGACCTTGAGATCGCCGTTGATTACATTCTCGGCCTGCAGCAGGCCGGTTCCCAGGCTGTGCCCGAACTGTTCGGGGTCGGCTGTTCGGAGAAGAATGTGTATTATCTGGACAACGGGATTATCCGCAGCATGGTCGTCCCCCACGATTATGACATGGGATACAGGGCGGCCTCCGCGGTAGCGGACCGCCTGAGCCGGAAGCTGGAGCCGATGAAGGACTACCAGACCGGGTTTACGGCGGTACGCCGGGAAAATATGTTTCAGGAGGAAAATGAGAGACTGCTGTTCCCGCTGGCGCAGTGACCCCTGCGGGAGACGGAGAGAGGTAAGGATATGAAAAACCGGAGTGGGATGCGGAGACTGCTTTTATGCCTGATTCTCCTGACTGCCGTCACGGTGTCTTCTGCCTGCAGCGGCAGGAGCAGCGCGGAAAACAGGAAAATAAAGATCGGCGTAACCGTCTATGACCAGTACGACACCTTTATCTCAGAGCTGATGAACCATTTCCAGGATGACGCGGGGGAGCATAAGGACAGGGTCACGCTGGAGATCGTCAATGCGGCCAAGAGCCAGCAGACCCAGAACAAACAGGTGGAAGACATGATCCGGGACGGCTGCGACGTCATCTGCGTGAACCTCGTGGACAGGACGGCGCC
>ONXW01000063.1 GCA_900321915.1 uncultured Eubacteriales bacterium | reverse complement strand
GCCCCAGTTCTCCATGGTGGACACGCCCAGAAGGGATGCCGGAACATGGATGACAGGGTTGATGTTGGAGAAGCCGATATCCAGGACGGTATTTCCCTTGGCCGGGCCTTCACCCTGGGTGACAGCGTCCATGCAGGGCAGATACTTGCTGGATTCCACGAACTTATCCCAGTCCTTCATGGGCAGGGAAGCGCCGCGGAGGGTAATCGCGCGGTAGGAAGCCCTTACTTCCGGATACATAACCTTACCCATCATCTTGACGCGGGTTCCGTAAGGAGCGGAGGACCAGGAGCCGATTATGACATCAGCCTTCACGCCCATCTCGCGCATAATCTTTCTGAGCAGCAGGGTTCCGTAGTTGTCGGTGAAGATGTGGATAACCTGTCCGTCCTCAAGGAGCGGTGCCAGGTTTTTGAAGGTCGGCTCATGTCCGTATGCGCCCATGGCCACGACGATGATGCCTGCACCCTTGACTGCCTCCGCCATGTCGCTGGTGACCATATCAAGATATGCTTTGCCGCCGCGGTAGAAGCCGTCACGGTTGGTCTGCGGTCCGACAAGGTTGAGACCGGTCTTTTCAAGGTTCTTTAAAGTCTGCGCCGCGAAAGGCATTGCGTCAAAGAGTCTGACTTCCTGGCTGTCGCCCACGCCCAGCTTGCAGTCCACTGCGATGGTCTTTCCGACAGCGCCGCCGCCGATAACTGCGATAGGTTTGCTCTTCAAATACTCCATGTTGCTCATAGTACATCCTCCTACAGATAACCATCTGTGAAATATTATGGTGCTTTTTTGCACTTGTTTTTTATCTATGTCTAGAGTATATACTTGCGGAATATATTTGTAAAATGGATGGTACAGATTGCAATCATCGACACAGCTGATAGTTCAGACCCTGCCAAAAAGCGGTGCTGCGGGGAACAAAAACCGCAGCCGGGAGTTCCCGCGCTGCGGTATTTGGCAATCCGGAATCAGGCGTCTTTCTCGCCCTGCAGGAGTTCCTCCATGAGCCCTACAAACTCTTTCATCTGCGGCGTGAGCCACTTCTTCATATGGTAGAGTACCTGGATGTAGTATTCCTGCCTGACATCATTTTCCAGGTTCAGGGTGACCAGGTCCCCGGAATCCAGGTCCGGACGGATCAGGTAGTTCGGAAGATAGGAGACGCCCATTCCCATCTTCAGGAGCCGGACGATGATAGCGGTATTGTTGACCTGGACCTTCGGCTCGAGCACGCAGTCGAAGTCGGCGGCGGCATTCTCCACCGCGCGCCGGTAAAGGCTCTGCTTTTCCGGCAGGACAAGCTTTTCCTCCGCGATATCCTTGAATGTCAGGTTGTTTTTGGATGCAATCGGATTATTCCTGCCTGTGACAAAGGAGATATCAGCCAGTTTGATGAGAGGGCGCCTGAAATCCGGGTCCACGATGCGCTTTCCCATGACGACGGCAATGTCAAGGTCATTCGACCGCAGCATCTCCAGCAGGGTGGACGTGGTGTGGGACATAATCTCTATCTCGACATTGGGAAATCTCTCGTTATACCGCAGCACCGCATCCGGCATGTAGGTTGCGAGCACGGATTCCACCACGCCGACGCGGAGCTTGCCCGACATGACGTCCACGTTCTCATTGAGCTGCCGGATATCGGTCAGGATCTTCATCATCTCATTGGCATAGTTGACGAGATATTCCCCGGCGCTGGTGAGCGAAACCTTCTTGCCAATGCGGTCAAACAGGGTGACACCCAGCTCTTCTTCGAGGGACTGTATATGGAAGGTTACGGTTGACTGCGCATAGCCCAGCTCATTGGCCGCTTTTGTGAAGTTCTGAAGCTCCGCGACGCGCAGAAATGTCACAAGATTCCGGTATTCCATCGCTTCCTCCTCTGTAAAGAATCATAATAATTATTAATATTGATTATAAAGGGAGGCAACTATTATGTAAAGCGAAGAGAAAGAATGAGTTCCATCGAGAAATTCGATTTGAGCCGGAAAATGGTTCCGCTCGGAATGTGTTTCTTATAAGGGTATCAGAGAATGGCGCAGGAGGGGGTCTTGCATGTATGCGGCTGTCCGCATATAATTGCCGGGGACAATTTAACCCGGTGAAAATGGGAGTTTTGAAATGACTGACAGTAAGAAGAGTTATCTGGCGGCAGCAGCTGCCATCATCATATGGGGCACGCTGGCGTCAACGGTCAAGGTGTTGACGGGGGGAATGAGCGACCTGCAGGTCCTGGCCGTCAGCGGCTGGTTCGGAGGGTTTTTCCTCCTGGTATGGGATCTGGCCGGAGACACCAGGAAGCATTTCAGGGACTACAGCCCGCGGGATTATTTCAGCATGGCGTGGCTCGGCTTTATCGGGCTCTTTACCTATTCGGCCCTCTATTATTACGGACTTTCTCAGCTGTCCGCCCAGGAAGCCTGCATCCTGAATTATCTGTGGCCTGTCACCACCATCCTCTTTTCCTGCCTGATTCTGAAGGAGCCCTTCACCGCCCGCAAGGCGGTGGCCACGATGCTCTCCTTTGCGGGCATCGTCGTAGTGATGGCAGGGCGGGGGGAAGCCGGCCGGGGCAATGCCGCCGCCGGTATCGCGGCCTGTGTCATGGCCGCGGTATGCTACGGCTTCTTCTCCGCGATGAACAAGAAAAAAGCGATGAACCAGAACATCACCATGATGGTCGTCTGGTTTGTCACGGGGGCAGCGGCGTCCGTTCTCTGTACCCTGCGGGGCGCCTGGTCTCCCGTAACCCCGCTGCAGCTTCTCGGTCTCGCTTATCTCGGGGTTGTGGTGCAGGCCCTGGCGAATCTCTTCTGGGCCGTCGCGGTGAACCGCGCGAAGAACACGGCACTGGTGGCGAACCTGGCTTTCCTGGTGCCCTTCCTGTCGGTCGTGGTATCCACCACCATGCTGCATGAGCCCCTGTCGCTCTCAGCCCTCGCCGCGCTCATCCTGATTGTCAGCGGCATCCTGATCCAGAGCGGCGTCATCCGTTTCGGGAAGCTGCCCGCCTGAAGCCGTCTCCTCCGGCCGCACAAAAGTCTCCGGGTCGTAGAGCAGCTCCCCGGCAAAGGTCACTTCGTCCGG
>ONXW01000097.1 GCA_900321915.1 uncultured Eubacteriales bacterium | reverse complement strand
CTCCTCTACAGCCTGTTCGGTGTAAACGCGGAGCTGCTCATCGACCACGCCTGGGGGTGGGAGCCCTGCACCATCGCGGACATCAAGGCCTACCGGCCGGAATCGTCCAGCATCAGCTCAGGACAGGTGCTGCAGAAGCCCTACAGCGCCGGAATGGCCCGCATGGTTGTCCGGGAGATGGCGGAATTCCTGGTCCTGGACCTGGCGGAAAAAGGACTCACCACGGATCAGGTCACCCTGACGGTGGGGTACGATATCCTGAACCTGCAGGATCCGGAGCTCCGGAAAAAGGTGAAGATTCCCACAGAGACGGACCATTACGGGCGGGAGGTGCCGAAGAGGGCCTACGGCTCGGAAAACCTGGGCCGGCGCACATCCTCCGGGGAGATTATTATCTCCGCCATGCTCCGCCTTTACGACAGGATTGTGGAGCCGGACCTCCTGGTGCGCAGGATGTACACGGCTGCCGTCCACGTGGAGCCGGAGCAGCGGGAGAAGGAAGCGCCGCGCTATGAGCAGCTGGATATGTTTACCGACTATGAGGCGAGGGAGAGGGAGAAAAAAGCCGAGGAAGAACGCCTTGCCCGGGAGAAGCGGATGCAGAAGGCGGTTCTGGAGATACAGAAGAAATTCGGAAAAAACGCCGTGCTGAAAGGAACCAGCCTGCAGGAGGGCGCCACCGCGGCGGAGCGGAACGGCCAGGTCGGCGGGCATAAAAAGTAGTGCGGAAGAAAGGAGCTGCGAAAGGATATGGGGACAGAACAGGAAAAGGATTACAGCGATATCATCGGCCTGCCCCACCATGTGTCCGCGCGGCATCCGCAGATGCCCCGCGGGGACCGGGCGGCGCAGTTTTCTCCCTTCGCCGCGCTGACAGGGTACGAAGAAGCCGTGGAACAGGCGGCGGAGTATGAGGAACGCCGGGTGGAGCAGGAGATTCAGCGGATCCGGGACCCGGAGACAATGCCGTAATGCTTCCACCTGCCGCTGCGGTACCGCAGGACGACCAGGAGGCACGCCACGGTCCAGGCCGGCGGCATGCTGACGAAGTAGCAGCGGTAGCCCACCGGGGTGAGCGCCAGGAGGAACGACAGGGAAAGCCTGACCGCCAGGTTTACGAGGGTGGAGAGGGCGGGGATCTTCACATCGCCGGCCCCCTGCAGGAACCCGTTGGTGATATTGGTGATGGTGCTCATCCAGATGAACAGCATGAGCAGGTCAAGGTGCTCGCAGGCCCGCTTCAGGGATTCCCCGGAAATGCCGAAAATCCCCAGCAGCCGGCTGTCAAAAAGGAATACGATGACACAGAGAACAGCGCAGATGCCGACGCCCATACGGATGGTGGCCCGGTATCCGCGCTGTGCGCGATCGTAGAGGCCGGCCCCGATGTTCTGGCCGGTAAAGCTGGAGATCGCCACATTGAAGCTGTTGGACGGAATGTGGGCGTACTGCTCAATCTTGAGCATGGCCGCGTAGCCCTCGATGCTGGCGGCGCCGAAGGAATTGATCAGCCGCTGCAGAATCAGGAAGCAGGTGGAATTCACCGCGGTCTGCAGGGCAATCGGGACGCTCAGGCGGGTAAGAAGGCCGGCGTAGCGGCCGAACTCCGAGAGGGAAGGGCGCCGGGGGAAAAGGCCCGGCAGCACATGCTTCATATAGAGGATGCTGGCGGCCGCCGCGCCCGCCTCAGAGACGACGGTGGCAATCGCGGCCCCCGCGACTCCCATCCGGAGGGATACGACGCAGATAAGGTCAAGGAGCACATTCAGGAGGGCGGAGACGAAAAGGAAAATCATGGCCCCGCGGGAATCGCCGTGGGCGCGCAGGATCCCGTAGGTGACGTTGTAGAGGAGCAGGAAAATGGTCCCGGCCCCATAGATCAGGAAATAGGTGCGGCTGTCCGCCTGCATGTTTTCCGGAGCCTTCAGGAATCCGATGATGAGGGGATCCGCGATGAGGAAAGCGAGCGCGATAAGCCCGAGGCTGACCAGGATGCACATGAGGTACGCCGCGCTGACGGTCTCATGGATCTCCCGCTGTTTTCCGGCGCCGAAGAACTGGGCGACCGCGATATTGGTTCCGTTTCCCAGCGCGGTGCACACGGCGGTCAGAAGCCAGACCATGGAGAAGACCAGCCCCACGGCCCCGAGAGCGGCGGAACCGACAAAATTCCCCAGTATGACGCTGTCGACAAAGTTGTAGGTTACCTGGAGCAGATTGGCTCCCATAATCGGAAGGGAGAATGTCAGGATGGTTTTCCACTCACTTCCCGAAGTCATGTTTTTCTGCATAATGAAACGCCTTCCCTGAAAAAACTGTATGTATCATATTCCAGTGAAATGGTTTTTTCAATACTGAAATGCGCACTTTCAAACGCACTTGACCAATCCGGGAACGGAGGTTAGAATGATATGCGTATTATTATGCGAGGGAGGGAACCGAATGGAAAAGCCGGCAAAGAGGCTTCTCGGAGGACTCGGGGCCGCCGCGGGATGCGCGGGGGTTCTCCTTCTGCGCTCAGAATATGAGAGAAACCGATTTGTCGTGGAGGAGTACGGAATCTCTTCCCCGAAAATCCGGAGGCCTGTGACCTTTGTTTTCCTGACGGACCTGCATGAGAAGGTATTCGGGGAGGACAACACCCCGCTCCGGCGGGCGCTCCTCAGGATAAACCCGGATGCGGTTCTTGTGGGCGGGGATATGGTGACCTGTCCGAAGGACCGGGAGAAATATGATGTATCCCTCGCGTTCCTGGAATTCGCCGCGCTGAACTGGCCGGTATTCTACGGGCCGGGGAACCACGAGGACAGGATGCGGACCCGCGGCACGGTTTATTTCCGCAGGCTCGCGGACTGCGGCGTGCGCTTCCTGGAAAATGAGAGCGCGTACTTCGGTGAGGACGTCCGCATCACCGGCATAAGGCTGGATCACAGGTACTATCTCCACCGTTTCACGATTCCCCGCCTTGCGCCGGGGTATCTTGAGGAGACGCTGGGGAAAGCGGACGGGGAGGCATACCAGATCCTCCTGATGCATTCGCCCCAGTTTTTCGAAGAATGCGCGGCCTGGGGAGCGGATCTCACCCTGTCCGGCCATTTTCACGGCGGCACGATCCGGCTGCCGTATTTCGGCGGGCTGATGACGCCCCAGTACCAGTTTTTCCGCAGGGAGTGCGCGGGCCGGTTTGACGAGGGCGGAAAGACGATGATCGCCGGGAGAGGCCTCGGGACGCATTCGGTGAATGTGAGGCTCAATGACCTTCCGCAGGTTGTGGTGATTAAGCTCTCCCCCGCGGGATGTGAGAAAGAATAATTTATGGAACTGTCTTATAAGCTGGAGAATTTCGAGGGCCCCCTCGACCTTCTCCTGAAACTGATAGAAAAGAACAAGGTCAGTATTTTCGACATTCCCATCGAGACAATCACGGACCAGTACCTGGAGTATGTCCGCGGAATGGAATTCCAGGACCTGGACCTTCTCAGCGATTTCCTCGTGATGGCGGCGACACTTCTGGATATCAAATCCAGGATGCTGCTTCCGGCGGAAGAGGAAGAAGAGGAGGAAGAGGGCGACCCGCGGGCCGAGCTGGTGCAGCGGCTCCTGGAGTACAAGATGTATAAATACATTTCCCGGGAGCTGGAGCAGTACGAGGAGAAGGCGGAGCGCGTCATATACCGCGCCCCCAGCATCCCGAAGGAAGTCGCGAAATACGAGCCGCCGGTGGACCTGGATACGCTTCTGGGAGACCTGACGGCGGAACAGCTCCACTCCATTTTCAAGGCGGTGATGAGGCGGAGCGCCACCAGGGTGGACCCGATCCGGAGCGGATTCGGAACCATCCGCCGGGAGCCTGTAAGCCTCGAGCAGACCGTGTCGGCGGTGATGAACTACGCCAGGACCAGGAGGCATTTCAGTTTCCGGCAGGTGCTGCAGGACAGGCATGACAGAGTGCATGTGGTGGTGGCCTTTCTCGCTGTCCTGGAGCTGATGAAGATCGGCAAGATCAGGCTGAAGCAGGATGCCCTGTTTGACGACATGGAGATTGAGACGATAGAACCGGAAGGCGAGACAGAGGAACTGAACCTGGAGGGACTGGATGACTTCGATGGAGAATGATCTTCAACACATTGCGGAGGCGGTGCTGTACGCCATGGGCGCATCCGTCGACCTCAGGCAGCTTGCAGCGGCCATGGATACGGATGAAAAGACGGCGGAGCAGGCTGTCACGGCGCTCCAGAAGGCCTATGACGATGAGAACCGGGGAATGCAGATTGTCCGCCTGAACGACAGGTTCCAGATGTGCACCCGGGAATGCTGGTACGAAAACCTGATCCGGGTGGTGAAAACACCGAAGAAGCAGGCACTGACGGAGGTCCAGCAGGAAACCCTGTCCATCGTCGCCTACCGCCAGCCGGTGACAAGGCTGGAGATAGAAAAAATACGCGGGGTCAAATCAGATCACGCCATCAACAAGCTTCTGGAGTATGACCTTATCTATGAGGTGGGACGCCTGGACGCCCCGGGGCGGCCTGCGCAGTTTGCCACGACGGAGGAATTTCTCCGCCGGTTCGGCATAGGGAACAGGGACAGCCTTCCCCGGGTGAGCGAGGAGAAGACGGCCGAGTTCCGGCTCGAAGCCGCGCGGGAAATTAAGCTGGATGAGCCGCAGCTGCAGGACGCGCAGCAGGCACAGCCTGCGGAGAATGGAGCGGGTACCGATGGAAATTAAAATACATTACCTGTCCCCGGAGATAGAAGAGCTCCGGTACATTGACGGGAAATCAGACTGGATTGACCTGAGGGCAGCCGTCGACATTTCCCTGAAAAAAGGGGAATACGGGCTGATTCCGCTGGGAATCGCCATGGAGCTGCCAGAAGGATACGAGGCGCATATTGTGCCGCGCAGCAGCACATTCCGGAATTTCGGCATTATCCAGACCAACAGCATGGGCATCATCGACGAGACGTACTGCGGCGACAATGACCAGTGGTTTTTCCCGGCCTATGCCCTGCGTGACACGGAGATTCACGTGAATGACAGGATCTGCCAGTTCCGTATCATGGAGCACCAGCCGGCGCTTAAGTTTGTGAAGACGGACTGCCTGGGACATGAGGACAGGGGCGGATACGGCAGCACCGGCAGGAATTAGGAGAAATAAGATGATCAGAAGAACAGCAGCGCTTTTCCTGGCGGTTCTCTGTACGGTTTTATGCATGGCTTCCGGATGCGGCGCGCGGAAAGAAGCCAGGGAGGCGAAGGCTGCCGGGCAGGAATACCTGGAAGCGGGGGAATACCAGAAAGCCGCGGAGGAATTCCGGAGGGCGTATGACACTGCCGGGAGGTCCGGAAAGAAATTCCGGGACGACATCCGCATCTGGCTCGGGGATGCTGAATTCAGCGGCGGAAACTATACGGAAGCCGCCGCCGTGTACCGGTCCCTGACGGAGACGGAGGAGAAAAAGCCGGAATACCACTATTACCTTGCGGCCTCGGAAGCCGGGACGGGGGACGTCTCCGCAGCCCTTGCGGATTACCGCGCGGCTTCCGGAAAAGACAAAAAACACAATTCCTTTGAGACGCCGGGGTGCGTCACGGCCTTCCGCATGACAGAGCAGGCCCTGCTGGATGCAGGCATGGAGACGGAAGCGGCGGATTTGTGCAATGAGGAGTTCGCGGCCGGGGCCGTCCATCCGGAGGTGTACAACCGGGCCGGGATGTGCTGCATGCTCTCCGGGGATTATGAGAAAGCCGGGGAGATGTTCGCAAAGGGCCTGGAGGCGGCAGCCGGAAGCGGGGAAGAAACGGAAACCGCGGTGCGGGAAATCTGCACAAGGGAGCTGATGTGGAACCAGGCGGTCCTTTCCGAGCGCCGGGGGGACTACGCCGGGGCGCTTGCGGCATTCCGCGCATGGCGGGACCGGTTTGGTTCGGAAGAAGACGCGGAGCGGGAGATCCTGTTTCTGGAGAGCCGCGTCGAAGAGTAAGGAAGATTCGGATTTATGGCAGATTTGATACAGGTAGAGGAACAGCGGGAGAGGCTCGTTCTTTTTGCGGCATCCACCACCGCGGGGGAGGATACGGAGGCTTCGCTGGATGAGCTGGCGGAGCTCTGCGATACCGCCGGCGCCGAGGTCGTCGGAAGGCTTGTCCAGAACCTGGACAGTGTGAGTTCCGCCACCTATCTCGGAAAAGGCAAGGTGGAGGAGCTTAAGATCCTGGCGCAGGAGCTGGGGGCCACGGGCGTCGTGTGCGATGATGAGCTTTCTCCGGCGCAGCTCAGGAATCTGGAGGATGCGCTGGGCATGAAGGTGATGGACCGGACGATGGTCATCCTGGATATCTTCGCGGCCCACGCGGTCACCAGTGAGGGAAAAATCCAGGTGGAGCTCGCGCAGCTGAAATACAGGGCCATCCGCCTGGCGGGCTTCAGGGATTATCTTTCCAGGCAGGGCGGAGGCATCGGGACCCGGGGGCCGGGCGAGAAGAAGCTGGAGGTTGACCGACGGCGTATCCACGAGAGGATAGGCCAGCTGAAGGCCGAGCTCCGGGATGTGGACCGACACCGGGAAGTGACCAGAAAACAGAGGAAGCAGGACTACGCCCTGTCAGCGGCGATAGTGGGTTACACCAACGCGGGGAAATCCACACTCCTGAACGCGCTGACCGGCGCCGGGATTCTCGCGGAGGACAAACTCTTCGCGACCCTGGACCCCACCACCCGCAGCATGGAGCTGCCGGGAGGGCAGACGGTCCTTCTCACCGACACGGTGGGATTTATCAGAAAGCTTCCCCACAACCTGATCGAGGCGTTCCGCAGCACCCTGGAGGAGGCGCGCTACAGTGACATCATTATCCATGTGGCGGACTGCACGAACCCCAGGATGGAAACCCAGATGCATGTGGTTTACGAGACGCTCCGGGAACTGCAGATCGGGGACCGTCCCGTGGTGACGGTGTTCAACAAGATTGACAGGCCGGAAGCACCGGAGGTGCTCCGTGACCTGAAGGCGGATTATACGGTGCACATTTCGGCGAAAACCGGGCAGGGCCTGGAGGAGCTGTGCGATGTGCTGGCCATGATTATCCGCAGCAGGAGAATTTACCTGGAAAAGGTGTACGGCTACCAGGACGCGGGGGTAATCCAGCGGATCCGGAAGTACGGACAGCTCCTCTCCGAGGAGTACCGTGAGGACGGAATCCATGTGACTGCCTATGTGCCCGCGGAACTGTACCGGGACCTGATCCGGTGAAGATATATTAAAAAGAATCTGGAGGAATGAAAAAGCTTATGAACAGAGAAAAATTTGCATCCCGTCTCGGCTTTATCCTGATTTCCGCGGGATGCGCCATCGGACTGGGAAATGTATGGAGGTTCCCTTACATCGTCGGCGCATACGGAGGGGCGGCATTCGTGCTGATCTACCTGGCATGTCTTCTCGGCCTGGGGCTTCCTGTCATCGTTATGGAGTTCGCGGTCGGCCGCGGCAGCCAGAGAAGTATCGCGCAGTCCTTTGACGTTCTGGAGCCGAAGGGCACGAAGTGGCACATTTTCAAGTGGTTCGGCATGGCGGGAAACTATCTGCTGATGATGTTCTACACCACCATCACCGGCTGGATTCTCCTTTACTTTGTCAAGATGGCAAAGGGAGATTTTGAGGGTCTTGATCCGGACGGCGTAGGCGCGGAGTTCGGCGCCATGCTGGGAAAGCCGGGCCTGATGATCGTATTCCTGGTCATCGCCGTCGGCCTGGGATTCTTTATCTGCTCCCTGGGCCTCCAGGCCGGTGTGGAAAAGATCACAAAGGTCATGATGCTGTGCCTGCTGTTCCTGATGATTATACTGGCAGTTCACTCTCTCTTCCTGGAGGGCGGAAAGCCGGGCCTTGATTTCTATCTGCGTCCTGACTTCAGCAAGATCCAGGAGGCGGGCCTCGGGCAGGTCGTATTTGCAGCCCTGGGACAGTCCTTCTTCACCCTGAGTATCGGCATCGGTTCCATGGCAATCTTCGGAAGCTATATCGACAAGGAGAGAAGGCTGACCGGGGAGGCCCTGAACGTCCTGATTCTGGATACCTTCGTGGCGCTGATGGCGGGACTCATCATTTTCCCGGCCTGCTTCGCCTACGGCATTGAGCCCGGCCAGGGACCGAGCCTGATTTTCATCACCCTTCCCAACGTATTCAACAACATGGCCATGGGCCGTTTCTGGGGGACCCTGTTCTTCCTGTTCATGTCCTTTGCCGCCATGTCCACGGTGGTGGCGGTGTTCCAGAATATCATGAGCTTTGCCATGGATATCACCGGCTGCAGCGCGAAGAAAGCGGCCTATGTGAACCTGCCCATCATCCTGGTGCTGTCTCTTCCCTGCCTGCTCGGATTCAACGTCCTGTCCTGGATTGAGCCGCTGGGCGCGGGAACGGGCGTCCTCGACCTGGAGGACTTTATCGTCAGCAACAACCTTCTCCCGCTGGGCAGCCTGGTCTACCTGCTGTTCTGCACCAGCCGCTACGGATGGGGCTTTAAGAACTTCCTGGCGGAAGCCAATGAAGGAAAAGGCCTCAGGTTCCCGGAGGGACTTAAGATCTATGTATCCTTTATCGTACCCATTATCCTGATTGTCATTTTCATTCAGGGTTACATCTCATTCTTCGGCTGACAGGAAGCTTCCTGACGTCGGTGGATGCCGGAAAATACCCCGGAAGGACCGTCGGTCCCTGCGGGGTATTTTTCTTTTTGTTTCTGTTTTTATACAAGAAAGGGAGCAAGAATGCGGCTTTACATCATTGAGAAATGTTTTCTTATATGTTATACTATCTCACGGTAAAAAATGCCGGCGTGCGCCCGCGATTCGCATTGAAGATGGGGGGAAGACCGGGTGCGCAGACGGTTTGCAGACGTGTCCCTGCGGCAGCTGGATGCCGGAAGGCACAGAAAATTTACAGAAAGAAGGGTTAACTGATGGGTTTGGCTACATTTATTGGCGGCGTTCATCCCTTTGAGGGAAAAGAACTTTCTCAGGACAGACCGATCAAGCTTCTCGCGCCGGAAAAGGGAGAGGAAATGGTATTTCCCGTCTCCCAGCATATCGGTGCCCCGGCAAAACCGCTGGTGAACGCCGGCGACCGGGTACTGAAGGGGCAGATCATCGCTGAACCGGGTGGTTTTATCTCCGCGAACGTGCTGAGCTCCGTCTCCGGCAAGGTCAAAAAGATCGAGCCGAGACTGGTTGCCAACGGCGCGATGGTGAATTCCATTATCGTGGAGAACGACGGAGAGGACGAGGCGATTGAGCATTTCGGGGAGGACCGTGATTACACGCAGCTCTCCAAGGAAGAGATCGTCCAGATCGTCAAGGATGCCGGCATCACCGGACTCGGCGGCGCCGGGTTCCCGACACATGTCAAGCTGGCTCCGAAAAATCCGGACGCCATTGACTACGTTATCGTCAACGGTGCGGAGTGCGAACCGTACCTGACCAGCGACTACCGGCTGATGATGGAACGTCCGGAACAGATTGTCGGGGGACTGAAGGTTATGCTCGCCCTCTTTGACAACGCGAAGGGCGTGATCGGAATTGAGAACAACAAGCCCGATGCCATTGCGAAGCTTAAGGAGATGGTGAAGGATGAGCCGAGAATTGAAGTCTGCGAGCTCCTCACCAAGTATCCCCAGGGCGGTGAGCGTACGCTGATCAAGGCGGTCACCGGCAGGGAGATCAATTCCGGAAAGCTTCCGGCAGACGCGGGATGCATCGTGGACAACACAGATACCGTCGTATCCATCTACAATGCTGTATGCAAGACAACCCCTCTCATCCGGAAGATCATTACCGTGACCGGCGATGCCGTCATGACGCCGCAGAACTTTGAAGTCCGGCTGGGAACCAACTACCAGAGGCTGGTTGACGCGGCGGGCGGTTTCAAGGTGCAGCCGGAGAAGATGCTTTCCGGCGGCCCGATGATGGGACAGGCCCTGTTCTCCATCGACTTCCCGGTCGCCAAGACTTCCTCCGCCCTCACCACCTTTACAAAGGACGAGGTTGCGGCAAATGCGCCCTCCGCATGTATCCGCTGCGGCAAGTGCGTCGAAGTATGTCCGGAACACCTGGTTCCGCAGATGATGATGACCGCTTCCGAGCGTCAGGATATGGAGCAGTTCCAGCACCTGAACGGCATGGAGTGCGTGGAGTGCGGTTCCTGCGCTTATATCTGCCCGGCGCACCGTCCTCTGACACAGGCATTCAAGCAGATGCGTAAAGCGGTAGCGGCAGCGCGCAGGAAGAAGTAGGAGGGGTGAAGAAATGGAAAAACTGTTAAATGTATCGTCATCGCCTCATGTGAGGAGCAAGGTCTCCACACAGTCCCTGATGCTGGATGTCATCATTGCCATGATTCCGGCCAGCGTCTTCGGCGTATGGCACTTCGGCATGAACTCACTGCTGGTCCTGATTGCCACGGTATGTTCCTGCGTTGTCTCTGAGTTTGTCTATGAAAAGCTGATGAAGAAGCCGATCACGGTCTATGACCTGAGCGCTGTCGTCACCGGCATGATCCTGGCGCTGAACATGCCCCCGCAGATCCCGGTATGGGTTCCCGTCCTGGGCGGCGTGTTTGCCATTATTGTAATCAAGCAGCTTTACGGCGGCCTGGGCCAGAACTTCATGAACCCGGCGCTGGGCGCGAGATGCTTCCTGCTGATTTCCTTTGCCGGACTGATGAATAATTTCTCCGCCCCGGCCATCGGATTCGACAGCATTTCCGGCGCGACTCCGCTGGCAGCCATGAGAGCGGGAGAGTCCACCTACTCCCTGGCACAGCTGGTTCTCGGCAATATTCCCGGAACCATCGGCGAGGTTTCTTCCGTAGCCCTGATTCTCGGCGGCATTTACATGATTGTCCGCAAGGTCATCAGCCCGAAGATCCCGTGCATCTACATCGGCACATTCTTCGTGTTCGCCCTGGTATTCAGCGGGTTTAATTTCAACTATGCAGTCTACGAAGTGTTTGCAGGCGGCCTCATCTTCGGTGCGTTCTTCATGGCAACCGACTATGTCACCAGCCCGATCACCCCGAAGGGCCAGATCTGGTACGGCGTATTCCTCGGTGTCATCACCGGAGTCTTCCGTCTCTGGGGCGCTTCCCCGGAGGGCGTGTCCTACGCCATCATCCTGTCGAACCTTCTGGTTCCGCTGATTGAGCGCGTGACGCTTCCGCAGGCATTCGGCATCGAAAAAGTGAAGAAGGAGGCGAAGCAGTCATGAATAAAGGAATAATCAGGGATACTGTCATCCTCTTTATCATTACTTTAATTGCAGGCATCTGCCTGGGCGGCGTACACGAGATCACCGCGGAGCCTATCCGCCAGGCCAAGATTGCCGCCGCGACGGCTACCTACCAGGAAGTTTTCCCGGAGGCCGCAAGCTTTGAAGATGTGGCTGACGCGGAGGAGAGGATTGCCAATGCCGCAGCGGATATTTCCGCGCAGAGCTTCGGCAATGTCAGCGTCAATGATGTGAAGATCGCGAAAGACGCGTCCGGCAATGACATCGGTTATCTCGTCATGGCCACATCCAAGGACGGTTACAAGGGTGATATCCAGGTAGCGGTCGGCGTGGACAATGACAGCAACATCACCAATATCGGCTTCCTTTCCATCGATGAGACCCCCGGCCTCGGCATGAAAGCCAAGGATCCGGAATTCAAGGGACAGTTCACCGGCAAGGCTGCTGAGAAGCTGAACGTGGTCAAGACCAACCCGACAAAGGACGACCAGATCCTGGCCATCAGCGGCGCGACCTACAGTTCCAACGCAACTACAGGAGCAGTCAATGCTGCAGTCTATTTTGCAGAGAACTGCATGAAGTAAGGGAGGGACTGATCGATGAATAAATGTACAGAAAGAATTTACAACGGTATCTGGAAAGAGAACCCGACACTGGTTCAGATGCTGGGCCTCTGCCCGACACTGGCGGTGTCCACCTCCGCCATCAACGGCGTAGGCATGGGACTTTCCTCCACAGTCGTTCTGGTCCTGGCGAATATCCTGATCTCCGCCCTGCGGCACATCATCCCGGACCGGGTACGTCTTCCCGCGGAGATTGTCGTCGTGGCATCCTTCGTCACCCTGGTTGACATGCTGATGGAAGGTTTCACCCCGGCGCTCTACGAATCCCTGGGAATCTACATCCCGCTGATCGTTGTCAACTGCATCATCCTCGGCCGCGCGGAGGCGTACGCCATGAAGAACGGCCCGGTAGAATCCGCGTTTGACGGCATCGGCATGGGCCTTGGCTTCACCATCGCCCTGACCATTCTCGGCGCAATCCGTGAGCTCCTGGGCGCAGGCACCGTGTTCGGCGTCAAGGTCATGCCGCAGGCATTCACCCCGATTTCCATCTTCATCCTGGCACCCGGAGCATTCTTCGTTATCGCAGTGCTCACCGCGCTTCAGAACAAGTTCAAGGCGCCGAGCGCAACCAATGTCCGCGAGGACGGCCTGACCGGGGACAGCATGGCTGTCATCGGCTTCGCGAAGAAGAATGACAACAAGCCGGGTTCGGCAGCATAAAGGAGGAAGAGAACAATGACTGAATTATTGATTATTGCGATCAGTTCCGCGCTGGTCTCAAACGTAGTCCTGAGCCAGTTCCTCGGTATCTGTTCCTTCGTCGGCGTATCCAAGAGCCTTAAGAATTCGGCCGGTATGGGCGGTGCGGTTATCTTCGTCATCAGCATTGCCTCCATCGTGGCGAATCTGCTCTACACCTTCATCCTGGGACCCATGGGACTGGATTACCTCAAAACCATCGTGTTCATCCTTGTCATTGCTGCCCTGGTGCAGATCGTCGAGATGTTCATGAAGAAAATGATGGTCGGCCTGTATGAGGCGCTGGGCGTATACCTTCCGCTGATTACAACCAACTGCGCCGTTCTCGGTGTTGCCATCAACAACGTGCAGTATGAGTACGGTTTTATTCCGAGCCTGGTAAATGGTATCGGTACCGCAATCGGTTATTTCGTAGCCATCTGCCTTCTCGCGGGAATCCGCGAGCGCACGGAAGGCAATGACATTCCCTACAGCTTCCAGGGCATGCCGATTGTACTTGTCACTTCCGGCCTGATGGCAATCGCGTTCTTCGGATTTTCCGGACTGCTGTAAAAGGAGGGGCTGAATATGAATTTGGTTATTTTATCCGCAGCAGTTGTGGCAGCCGTCGGTATCGTCGTCGGTATCGGACTGGGACTGTTCGGTGAGAAGTTTAAAGTTGAAATTGATGAGAAAGAAGCAGCTGTCCGCGAAGCGCTTCCGGGCAACAACTGCGGCGCCTGCGGATTTGCGGGATGCGACGCCATGGCAAAAGCCATCGCCCAGGGCAAGGCCCCGGTCAATGGATGTCCGGTCGGCGGCGAGGGCTGCGCGAAGGCCATCGGCGATATCATGGGTGTCGCCGCGGAGGCGGCCGAAAAGAAGGTTGCCTATGTCCGCTGCAAGGGAACCTGTGACGCCGCGAAGATTCAGTATAACTACCAGGGAATCAAGGACTGCCGCATGGCAGGTTCCGTTCCGGGCGCCGGCGACAAGGCCTGCTCCTACGGGTGTATGGGTTACGGTTCCTGCGTGTCTGCCTGCGAATTTGACGCCATCCATGTGGTGAACGGCGTTGCCGTGGTTGACAAAGAGAAGTGCAAGGCCTGCGGCAAGTGTATCGCAGCCTGCCCGCAGAACCTGATCACCATGGTTTCCTACAACCAGAAGACATTTGTACAGTGCCGGAACAAAGACAGGGGTCCGGCGGTCAAGAAGGTCTGCGACAACGGATGTATCGGATGCACCCTCTGCACCAAGCAGTGTAAATTCGACGCCATCCATATGGAAGGCAACGTCCCGGTTATTGACGAGACCAAGTGCAAGAACTGCGGCCTGTGCGCAGCCGTCTGCCCGGCGAAGGTGATTGAGCACCCGAAGGCGGAACAGCTCCGCGAGGCTATGGCAAAGAAGAAGGCAGCCGAAGCCGCAAAGAAGAAAGCGGAAGCGGAAGCCGCAAAGAGAGCCGCGGAAGCGGCTAAGAACGCGGAAGCCCCGGCGGAGGAAGCTCCGAAGGCTGAGGCATAAAGCGATTACGAGGCACAAAAAAAGACGTGTAAAAAGCGGAAACCCGTTTTTTACACGTCTTTTTCGAGGAAAAACCATGTCACACAAAATGATATACAGACTTCCCGAAATGCGTGATGAGGATATACTGAGAGAGTATGTCCGGGAGCATTTCGACAACGGCGAAACCACTGTCAGCGCAAGCGAGGAATTAGCCGCGACAGACTATGCGGCCTGGGTTCAGATGATCCTCCGGAATGCCGTGACGGGCAATGGCGAATGGGGAAAATCCCTGCATTATCTCTGCTTTGACGGGGACAGGCTCGTCGGCCTGCTGGGTATCCGTTACAGCATGCCGGAACGGCTGACGGACATATACGGGGATATAGGATATGGCGTAAGGCCCTCGTCGGGTGTTTTAAGGACAACCTGCCGTCGGCGGCGGTCATCAGGAAGAACGGGGGAGTCCTGCTCCGGGAAAACGATAATTACGAAGCAGGCAGAATGAGCCAGTATTACGTGATTACGTTATAATACCTGATACGTCCCGCGGGCGGGACCTGAAGCCTGTGGAAAGAGAAGAGGAAGGGCGGTGAAAAGCCCTTCCTCTTTTTGTGCGCGTTGTTTTTATCTGCCGGCAGAACGTCTTTAGACGTTGAACCTGAATACCACCACATCGCCGTCCTGCATGACATATTCCTTGCCCTCCATGCGGACGAGGCCTTTTTCACGGGCAGCGGCGTAGGTTTTGTTCTCCAGGAGATCCTTCCAGTTGATGACCTCCGCCTTGATGAAGCCCCGCTCGAAGTCGGAATGAATCTTGCCGGCAGCCTGGGGCGCCCTGGTGCCGCGGGTGATGGTCCAGGCCCGGGTCTCTTTCTCTCCGGCGGTGAGGAAGCTCATGAGGTTTAAAAGCCTGTAGCTGGCGGCGATAAGCTTGTCCAGGCCCGATTCTTCGACGCCCAGGTCAGCCAGGAATTCTTTTTTCTCCTCATCATCCAGCTCCGCGATCTCCTGCTCAATCTGGGCGCTGATGACAAACACTTCGCTGCCGTTCTCCGCGGCAAATCCGCGGACAGCCTGCACGTGCTCATTGGAGGCGCCGTCGTCGGCCAGGTCGTCCTCCGCCACGTTGGCGGCAAAGATAACCGGCTTCCAGGTCAGCAGGTCCAGGGTATTGATGAAAGCGCGCTCGTCATCACTCTCCGGCTCATAGCTCTTTGCCAGGTTCCCGTTCTCCAGGTGGGCGTAGAGCTTCTGCAGGGTCTGCAGCTCGCCGGCCAGGGATTTGTCTGCCATGGCGGAGCGCTTGGTCTTGGCGATTCTGCGCTCCAGGACCTCCATATCCGCGAAGATCAGCTCCAGGTTGATGGTCTCGATATCCCGGAGCGGGTCCACGCTGCCGTCGACATGGATGACATTGGAATCCTCAAAGCAGCGGACCACGTGGACAATGGCGTCGCACTCGCGGATATTTGCCAGGAACTGGTTGCCCAGGCCCTCGCCCTTGGACGCGCCCTTGACCAGGCCGGCAATATCGACAAACTCGATGACGGCCGGGGTCAGCTTCTGGGAGTGGAAGAGGTCGGAGAGCAGTGTCAGCCGCTCATCCGGCACAGCGACGATACCCACATTCGGGTCGATGGTGCAGAAGGGGTAGTTGGCCGATTCCGCGCCCGCTTTGGTCAGTGAATTGAAAAGGGTGCTCTTTCCCACATTGGGAAGCCCTACGATACCTAATTTCATATATAATCACATCTCCTGACAGTATTCTGCCCGCCTTGCGGCGGCAGTTTTGAAATACAAACCAATATTATAGCAAAGGTGAGGTATTTTCAATGTTTTTCCGAAGAATATTCGGTCCGCTTGTCTGCGGCGCCGGGACAGTGTTATACTGGAGAAAAAGCAAGGAGGGATTTGTATGTTTGTTCTGCATGTGACTTTTGAAGTGAAAGAAGGAAAAAGAGAAGAACTGCTGAAGGTGCTTTCCGAGCTGCAGGTGGCGGAAGAAACCAGAAAAGAAGCGGGAAACTATGACTATACCTATTATCTTCCCGCCGACGGAAGAAACATTGTCTTCCTGACGGAGCTGTGGGAGAGCAGGGAACACCAGCAGAACCACCTGCAGTCCGATCATATTAAGAAGTGGGCGGCCGTCAAGGGAGAGTATGTGGAGAATACCGTCCTGAAGATGTATGACGGCGCCGTCGAGGTGCAGTGACAGGACTGATAATTATATTTGTTTTATATTTACACAGGGAGTCTTCCGTGACGGAAGACTTCTTTTTTTTATCTCAGCGGGAGAGGACTCCCGTTGAAATCCTGCCATAGTCCTGCATTATCTCTGCCAGTTTATTTTTCATAATAATTTTTTTAAAAATCCTTGCCAATTTAAAAGGGCTGTAATAGAATAATGGTACAGAGTGGTGGAAAGTGGTGGAAAATGGTTTGAAGTGGTACCCATCAGAGGGAATATGGTTCTGATGGGCTCTTTTCATCGGAACAGGTCATTGCGGCAGTTGGAGAACAGGCGGTATTAGGATGTTGGGTCAGTACGATCATACGATCGACGCAAAGGGAAGAATTATAATACCGGCTAAGTTCAGGGACCAGATGGGGGATGATTTTGTCATAACCAAAGGTCTCGACAACCAGCTGTTTGTCTATGCTCCTGACGAGTGGAACCTCTTTGAGGCGAAGCTGAGGTCCCTCCCCATCAGCAACCCGCAGGCGCGGAAGCTTTCCCGGTTCTTCCTGGTGGGGGCATCGGATGTCACCGTAGACAAGCAGGGAAGAATCACCCTGCCGGTGCAGCTGAGGGAATTTGCCGGGATTACCAAGGACGTCCTTCTGGCAGGCGTCGGGAATCACCTGGAAATCTGGAATCCTGACAGGTACAATTCGGCCAACACCTATGAGGATATGAATGAAGTCGCCATGAGCCTGGAGGGCTTCAATATCTGACGGAATTCGCAGAAGGAGCCGGAAACGTGGAATTCAGACATACATCCGTACTGCTGGAAGAGACAGTGGACAGTCTTCAGATAAAGGAAGACGGGATATACGTGGACGGTACGCTGGGCGGCGGAGGACATGCATCGGAAGTCTTAAGGCGCCTCGGCGAAAACGGACGCCTCATCGGAATCGACCAGGATGAGGACGCGATCGCCGCGGCATCCGAACGGCTCAGGCCTTTCGGGGACAGGGCGGTGATTGTCAGGGACAACTACTGCAATATAAAAGAAGTGCTTTGCTCACTGGGAATCGGGCAGGTCAACGGGATTTACCTGGATCTGGGCGTTTCCTCCTTCCAGTTTGACAGTGCGGGAAGGGGATTTTCCTACCGGGAAGACGCGCCGCTGGATATGCGGATGGACCGGAGGAATACCCGTACGGCAGCCGACATTGTCAACGGGTACAGCGAACAGGAGCTGTACCGCATTATCCGTGACTACGGGGAAGACCAGTTTGCGAAGAACATTGCGAAGCATATAGCGGCAGCGCGGGAGAAAAAAACGATAGAGACGACTCTGGAGCTGGCAGAGGTAATTAAGGGGGCCATACCGGCGAAGATTCGCGCGAAAAAGGGACATCCCGCCAAGCAGACCTTCCAGGCTCTCCGGATTGAACTGAACCGGGAGCTGGAAGTGCTGGAGGCTTCACTGGAGCAGATGATAGACCTTCTGCTCCCCGGCGGAAGACTCTCCGTCATCACATTCCATTCCCTGGAAGACAGGATCGTGAAAAACGTGTTCAGGACCTGCGCCAACCCGTGCACATGCCCGCCGGATTTTCCGGTGTGCGTCTGCGGGAAGAAGAGCAAAGGACGGGTCGTGACTCGGAAACCTGTTCTTCCGTCGGAACGTGAGACTGAAGAGAATCCCCGGTCGAAGAGCGCGAAACTCCGGGTTTTTGAGAAGGCAGTTTAAGTAAGGGCAGCAGAGAAACAGGCGTTAAAGGGGTGGATGAGTATGGCAGGAAAGCGGCGTTACACGGGCAGTGCGGCGTACTATGTGGACGGCAGTACTGTCAGGAAAGTGAACGCAAACACGTACCGCGCGGTGCGGCGCGAGGAGCGTATCGCAGAGCAGAAAAAGCGCAGAGAGCGGATGGAGCGCCGGCACATGGTGCGCAGGAACCAGGAGAAGGCACTCTCCATGGACCTGGGCTATGTGTTTGCCCTGGCCGCGGCCGGGCTTGTGACGCTGTTCCTGTGCCTGAATTACATTCAGATGCAGTCGGCAATCACGACCAGAATGAACCATATTGAACGGCTGGAACTGCAGCTGGAACACACTAAGGCGGAGAATGACGAGCTGCAGACAAGAATTGACACATACGTCGATCTGGATTATGTTAAGTACATAGCGACGGCAGAGATGGGGATGGTTTACGCGAACCAGAGCCAGATCCTGTTATATGATAAGACAGAAAGCGAGTATGTGAGACAAAATGAAGACATCCCGGAACATTAAGAATAAACAGACGTTCCGCAGATATATGCAGGAGAAGCTGGCATTTACCGTAACGGTAATTATGCTGGCTTTGCTTGCGCTTGTGGGTGTTCTGTATTTCCAGATAAAAAACCAGGGGGCGGAATACAACCAGATCGTGCTGAGCCACCAGGACTATGAGAGCCGGACAATCCCTTACAAGAGAGGGAATATTATCGACCGCAACGGCACATATCTCGCTACCAGCCAGAAGGTTTACAACCTGATCCTGGACCCGAGGCAGATCCTGAATACGGACGATAACTACAACTATCTTGAGCCGACGCTGGACGCCCTGTCCATGTGCTTCGGCTATGACAAGGAGGCCCTCCGGGAGCTGATCAACAAAAAGTCCAACAGCTCCTATGTGATCTATGAGAAGAAGCTCTCCGCGGATGCCAAGGATACCTTTGAGAACTACCAGGCGGAGAAAAACGAGGAATATATTAAAGCCCCGGTGGAAGAGGGCGGAAGGAACCGGATTGTCGGCGTCTGGTTCGAGGATGAGTACAAGAGATTCTATCCATACAATGAGCTGGCCTGCAATGTGATCGGTTTCGCGCTGCGGGACAACAACGCCTCCGGCGGTGTGGAGCAGTTTTACAATGATGAGCTCACCGGCGTGAACGGCCGTGAGTTCGGGTACCTGAACGATGAATACAATCCGGAGCGCACAGTCAAGCAGGCAGTGAACGGCAATACGGTCCAGCTGACCATCGATGTCAACGTCCAGAAGATTGTCGAGCGCTACCTGAATGAGTGGCAGGCGACGGTAGGCAGCAGGGTTGCCGCCTGTATTGTCATGGATCCCCGGAACGGCGAGATCCTGGCAATGGATACCACCACCCGTTTTAACTTAAATGATCCCTATGACCTTTCCATGTACTATTCCCCCGAAGAGATTGCGGCGATGGAGGAGTCCGGGGATACCAAGGCCAAGACAGACGCGTGGTACGCCATGTGGAGAAACTTCTGCGTCAACGACACATATGAGCCGGGATCCCCGCAGAAGCCTTTTACGGTGGCCGGGGCCATGGAAGAGGGAACCATCAGCGGCTATGAGCACTATGTCTGCGGCGGAAAGCTGAACATCGGCGGATGGGATATCCGCTGCGTCGCGAGACAGGGCCACGGGCCCCTGGACGTCACCATGGGACTGATGAAGTCCTGCAACGTGGTCATGATGAACATCAATGCCGCCCAGGGCGCGGCTAAATTCCTGAAATACCAGAAGATTTTCGGATTCGGCGAGAAGACGGGAATTGACCTTCCCGGAGAAGCGGACACCTCGGGACTGGTCTACACCGCGGAAACCATGGACTCCGCCTCCCTGGCGACCAATTCCTTCGGCCAGAACTACAACTGCACCATGATCCAGATGGTCTCAGCCTTCTGCTCCCTGATCAACGGCGGTTCCTACTACCAGCCCCACGTAATGAAGCAGGTGCTGAACGAGCAGGGCGCGGTCATCCGGAAAAATGACGCCCGCCTTGTCCGGGAGACCGTGTCGGAGAACACCTCGGCATTTATCCGCAACGCCCTGTACCAGACAGTTTCCGGAGTCGGCGGAACAGCGGGTGCCGCACAGGTTTACGGATATGAGATCGGCGGAAAGACGGGTACAGCCCAGAAGCAGCCCCGTTCCGCGAAAAACTACCTGGTCTCCTTTATCGGTTTCGCGCCGGCCTTTGACCCGCAGGTAGTCTGCTATGTGGTCATTGACACGCCGAACCTTCCCGGGGAAGAACAGGCCCACTCCACCTTTGCCAGCGAGATTTTCGCAAAGATTATGACAGAATCCCTTCCGTACCTGAATGTATTTCCGGCAGGGCAGGCCGCGCTTCCCGTGGATGACGCGCTGGCCCAGCAGAACGAGGGGATCATCGTCCAGGAGACAGAGCCGGAAGCTGTCGTGCCTGAGACCATGGAGGACGGTTCGCCTGTGCCTCCGCCGGTATCCTTCAGCGAGGAATTCATCGATTCCGGAGCGGAAGACTACAACTATCCGGACGCGATGCCGGCAGGGACATCCTCGGAAGAACCGATAGAAGAAACACAGGAAAATGCCGACGCCGAGGGCGGGGCCAAGGAAGCCGCCATGCAGGCGGAGTAACGGCAGAACAGAAGAACAGACAGCAGCGGACAGCGCGGGTGTCAACAGTAAGGCGGCCTGAAACAGGCATGCGCAGTACTGATGGCTCCCGCGTCCGTCCTTTATTAAATGACATTTTCAGGAATACTTTTTACAGGCATGTATTAATTTCATGTTAAAAAATTCAATAGTGACGGGGAGAACTATGGAATTGCCCGGGCGAGATCTGGCAATAATGTACAAAATTCAAAAGATTATTTCGACAAAGTGCACAAAATACAGCATTTCTTTCTGAAAACTGATGAATAATCTCGATAAACGTATGTGGAATACGAAATGGATTCTCCCATAAAAAAAATGTAAAATACATATTAGAATTGATTTATAATGTTACGTGAAACTAAGCAACAGAAAGAAGGGAAACCATGTCCAGAAAGTATTCACTTGCCTATCTGACAATCCCGGGCACGAATCCCATGGATCAGATCCGCATCGCAAAAGAGACGGGGTATGATTACGTGAGCCTTCGAACAATCCCGATGCATCTGCCCGGAGAACCTGAGTTTCTGCTGGATAAGGATCCGGCACTGTTTGAGGCCACCAAAAAAGCTCTGGCGGAGTATGAGATGAAGCTCATGGATATTGAGCTGGCCAGGGTCCGTCCGGATCTGAACATCGATGAGTACGAGCCCGCGTTCGAGAAAGCCGCAGAGCTTGGCGGAACCGATGTCCTGGGAAGTGTATGGACCAGGGACCGCGGCTATTATACCGAGCAGGTCGCAAAGATCGCTGAGATGGCTAAAAAATACGGCCTGAAGTACAATGTGGAATTTCTTCCCTGGGCCGGCGTACGGAACCTTCAGGAGGCTATCACGCTGGTAGACACCGTAGGTGCGGACAACCTCTTCATCATGGTGGATACCCTGCATGCCGGAAGAGCCGGCGTAACCCCGGAAGAGCTGGCCAGGACAGACAAAAAGTATTTTAATTTCATTCACCTCTGTGACGGCCCGGCCGGACCGGACGGTGATGTGGTCCTCGATAACATAAAGGACGACCTGATGCTGTACACAGCCCGCGAGGCGAGATACTATCCCGGCGAAGGAGATATCAACATTGCCGGAATGGTGAAGGCACTTCCGGGACTTCCGCTGTCCATTGAGCTTCCGCACCTCGAGAACATAAAGAAGCTCGGTGTTGACGGCCACGCAAAGAGATGCCTGGAAACTGCGAAAGCATACTTTGCCAAGAATCATGTAGACTGACACTCAAGGGAATGAAGGAGGGAATGCAACAAATGAATGTAGACATCAATACCAAGATGATTACCCTGCTGGGGGATCCGCTGAAGCAGTCATTTGCAGCCAGGATGCAGAATGCCGGCTATGAGGCTGCAGGCCTCAACATGCTGTATTTCTACACAGAGACGGACAATGAGCATCTCGGCGACATCGTAAACGGAATCCGCTACATGAATTTCGCGGGATTCGCTGTGACAAAGCCGAACAAGGTGAAGGTCCTGGAGTATCTGGATGAGCTGGATCCGCTCTGCGAGAAGATGGGCGCAAGCAATACCGTCGTGAAGACGGCAGAAGGAAAACTGGTCGGCTATAATACCGACGGCGTAGGCTTCTACACCTCTCTGGTGGAAGAGGGCAAGGTAAAGGTGGACGAGTCCGTATTCTTCTGCTTCGGCGCCGGCGGCGCGGGACGTGCCATGTGCTCTATCCTCGCTTATCACGGGACTCCCAAGATTTATATCACAGACTACTTTGACAGCGCGGCTGAAGAGCTGGTAAAGGATATCAATGAGAATTTCGCCCCGGTGGCGGAGATGGTTCCGAAGGGTGATTTCTCCAAGATCGCCGCGTGCGACGTCGTGCTGAACGCCAGCGGTATCGGCATGGGTTCCCATATCGGTGAGACACCGATGCCGGAAGAGTACATCCAGCCTTCACAGCTGTATTTCGATGCATGCTATAACCCGGACAAGACACAGTTCCTCCTGAATGCGGAGGCAAAGGGATGCAGGATCCTGAACGGACTCGGCATGTCCCTGTATCAGGGAGCGGCGCAGATTGAACTCTGGACCGGAGGAAAAGCCCCGGTGGAGGCGATGCGCAAGGAGCTTCTTGATATCATTGCCGGAAAGTAATCATTCCCGGCCGGCCAAAAACCGGCTGATAAGGGGTAAACAATTCAAATACAGGAGGTAATTATGAAGGCAATTAACTGGTTGGACAAACACCTGGAAGAAACCTTCCTGGTCATTTGTCTGGTCCTGATAGCCTGCATCATGATGATTCAGGTTATCGTGCGTAAGATTCCCGGGGTTCAGCCTCTGACATGGGCGGAAGAGTTCTGCCGGTTCCTGTGGATCATGAGCGTGTTCCTTTCCCTGGCTTACACAATCCGCAACAGCAACATGCTGCGCGTGAGCGTCGTTCTTGACCTGTTCCCGGAAGTTATCCGCAAGACAGTCAACATCATAGTCGACGTGGTCATTATCGCGATGATGTTCATCTGCGCTTCGAATTCCATCGGCGTTTACCAGAAGATCGTTGCGTCCAACGAACTTTCCCCGGCTATGCGGCTTCCGATGTCCATCGTGTACCTGTTCATG
>ONXW01000381.1 GCA_900321915.1 uncultured Eubacteriales bacterium | reverse complement strand
TGCCGAAAGTACCGGGCACCGGGTGACGGACAGGTATCCCGCCCTGGTTCCCTTTGAGACGCGGGAAAATGTTTCCGCCATGCAGGGACTCTCCCTGAAAAACGTGGAAGTAACCGTAAAAGACGGAAAAAAGGAGCTTTACCGCGGGTTCGGCGAGATGCTGTTCACCCATTTCGGGGTTTCCGGGCCCCTGATACTGTCCGCAAGCAGTTACGCGGCGAAAAGAATCGCGTCACGGCCGCTTTTGCTGTCCGTCGACCTGAAGCCGGCCCTCTCTGAGGAGGAGCTGGACGCGCGGGTCCTGCGGGATTTCGGGGAGGCAAAGAACAGGAATTTCGCGAACGCCCTTGGACACCTTTTTCCGGCGGGAATGATCCCCGAGATGGTGAAGAGGAGCGGTATCCCCGCGGAAAAAAAGGTCAATGAGATCACGCGGGAGGAGAGGCGGAGGCTTGTGACGGCCGCAAAGCACTTTGAGCTTACCCTTACCGCGCCCCGCGGGTTCGGGGAGGCCGTCATCACACAGGGCGGCGTAAATGTCCGCGATATCAACCCGTCCACCATGGAATCCAGGCTTGTGGAAGGCCTTTATTTCGCGGGGGAGGTGCTGGATGTGGATGCGCTGACAGGGGGCTTTAACCTGCAGATAGCCTGGTCCACCGGAATGCTGGCGGGCCGCAGCGCGGCGCAGGAAGCGTCCGGATGCACAGATGATTAAAAGAATGAATGACAGGGGAGGAGACCGATGTCTGTAAATATCGCAATTGACGGACCCGCCGGCGCGGGAAAGAGCACCATCGCCAGGATGCTCGCGAAGGAGCTGAATTATATCTATGTGGATACAGGCGCCATGTACAGGACTCTGGCGCTGTATTTCCTGGAGCAGGGGATCGACGGGAATGACGAAGCTGCCGTAGTGGCTTCCCTGCCGCAGATCGACGTTGCCCTGGAGTACGTGGACGGCCTGCAGCAGATTTTCCTCAACGGGGAAAATGTCACCGGGCGCATCCGCACGGAGCAGGTGAGCGACATGGCTTCCAGGACATCCACCTATGCGCAGGTGAGAGTAAAGATGGTGGAGCTGCAGAGAAAGATCGCGGAGAAAAACAACGTGGTTATGGACGGGCGCGATATCGGTACGGTGGTGCTTCCGGACGCGGCGGTCAAGGTGTTCCTGACAGCCTCCGCCGAGGTGCGTGCCCTCAGGCGGTATAAAGAGATGCTCGAGGCCAATCCGGACCTCACGACCACGCTTGCGGAGGTGGAGGCGGACATACGGGAGCGCGACTACCGCGACAGCCACCGGGAGAATTCGCCGCTGCGCCAGGCGGAGGACGCAGTCCTTGTGGACAGCTCGGACATGACGCTGGAGGAGGTTATCGGAGCCATCCGGCGCATTGTGGAGGAGCGGGCATGAGCGGCGCTGAATTCCGGAACAGCCAGGCGGGGAAGGAAAATGAGGACGGCATCCGCGTGATTGTCGCCAGGACAGCGGGCTTCTGCTTCGGCGTAAAGCGCGCCATGGAGATCGTGGAAGAACACCTTCAGAGCGATGTCCGTCCCATCTATACCTACGGGCCCATCATCCACAACGAAGAGGTGGTAAAGGACCTGGAAGACCGCGGCGTTATCGTGCTCCGGTCCGAGGAGGAGCTTGCCGGAGTGCGGCAGGGGACGGTGATCCTGCGGTCCCACGGCGTGCCGGAGCGGATCTACAGGCTGCTGGAAAACAACGGCGTCCATTATGTGGATGTGACCTGTCCATTTGTCAGTAAAATTCACAAAATTGTGCGGGAGCAGAACCGCGCCGGGCGGCGCGTGCTTATCGTCGGAAATGCCGAGCATCCGGAGGTGGAGGGCATCTGCGGGTGGGCGGATGAACGCACCAGGGTGATGAGCTGCATCGAAGATTTTGAAAGCTTCGGCCTGGACAAAAAAGAACCCCTTTCCATTGTCTCCCAGACCACATTTAATCTGAATAAATTTAAAGAATTAGTTGAAAAAATCATGGAAAAGGGGTATGATATTACTGTTTTAAACACAATATGTAATGCAACGCAG
>ONXW01000210.1 GCA_900321915.1 uncultured Eubacteriales bacterium | reverse complement strand
TAAAATGATGCAGGCCTTTGAAAAAGCAGGGCAGACGGCAAAGCTGGTTCTGCATCAGGACGGACACAACTTTATTTACAACACTCTCGTCAACGGCGAACTGTGGAATGAGATTCAGAACCGCTGGCTGGCTCATTATCTGTATGATGTGGATAACGGTGCGGAGGAGATGCCCGTGGTGATGGCTCAGTCCAACATTGACGGACAGTATTATTCCTATGACTCCTGGCGCGATTTCCACTACATTGACGCGCCGGTGTACTATGTGAATGACAAAGAGGATGTGACCACCGAAGGACTGGCGCAGTATGCATCCTACTTCATTCTGGAGAACAACCCCGATCTTTCCGGTGTAGAGCATCAGGAAGAATACTTTATGAGCCTGGACTTTGACCGTGCGGCATTCTATCCGATCAGACTTCCTGAGAACACGACTGTTTACGGTGTGCCGGAGATTCATCTAAAGCTTGCCAGCCCCAATACAGACTATGAGGGACTGATGATCTCAGCTGTGCTGGTGGATGTTGCCGACAATGGAGAACCCTTTAAGGCCTTTAAGCTGAAAAACCGTCTGCAGGACCGTCTGCCCTCACGTGTGATCGGAGAGTACGAGGGCGCGGGCTATTGGGGCAATAATGAGATTCTGGAATATGTGCAGGACAGCACTCCCGCAAAGATCATTTCCTTCGGCTACACTGACCTGAACAACCCCGGCCATGGCGATGAAATCAGTGAATATACTGAGGTCCAGGATCTTGAAGCCGGAAAATACTATGATTACACCTTCTATATGCTGCCGACGGTGTACACCGTGGCGCCGGGCCACACCCTGGAGCTGATCCTGACAACCTGGGATCCCTATCGTGCATTTCTGGATGAGAGTTTCACAGACCTTGATTTGGATAAAGACAGCGAATTGGTTAATTACGATTACAGTTACACGATCGATAATACCGCCATACAGATTAAGATGCCCGTCGCATAACGGAGGACGACCCCCAGCAGCATTCAAACAAGCGTGTAGAATTTCAGGGAGCCATAGCAAAATGAGAATTTTGCTATGGCTCCTTTGCAGCTCCACAGTGACCGGGGCTTCGCGCTATGAATCTTCACGGGGAAACAGTTTCCGGGCCTGCTGATCCAGCACGGTGCAAAGCGGGAGGCTGACAATCAGTACGGCCGCATCCGCGACAAAAGCATAGCTGTTTTTGACTGCCCGCACCAGAAAAGGCTGGGCGTACAGCAGGCTTTCTGTTTCAGATTTGACGATGAGAATGCCGAGCGCCGTGGACACGAGGATGACTGCGACTTGAATGCCCGTACGGAGAATTGGCCGGTTCAGTTGCTTTGTCGCCCTGAAGCACAGGCCAAGGGCAAGGCCGATGACGATGTTTCCGAGAGCCCAGCCCGGCATTCCTCTCAATCCGCTGATGACTGCGCAGTATAAGATTACGCCAAAAGACCCGACCGCTGTCCCCGCGAGTGTTCCGAAAGAGCAGCAGTATACCGCCATTACGACATAACCGGGGCAAAGGTAATAGTTTTCAAATACCGGTACCTGCAGACACAGAGACAGCACCACAAACAACGCGATTCCAACTGCCATCAGCGCGAGCATCTTCGTTTTTCCGGACATGTGTATTCCTCCCATAGTTCTGAATCATCGGGGACGGCAATGCGGACCCGTTTCCCCATTCGCAGCGTAACATGACCGCAGGGCATATTCAACACACATGGGTAGAATACCGGTAGAGCTTTTCTACTGGCGCTTCGCGAGGCTTGCGTTTTGATAGTTTTCGTCTCCGGTGACTTCCCGGATGATTTTCAGCTCCTTAGGGAAGCGGATGTCAGTGCTTTCCTCTCTCAGTTCGATCTCCACAATTGCCTGTTCGCTCCAGAATGGATAGAGGTCAATCTCAAAATACTGGTTGTCGTAGATCAGGCAGTATCGTGTCTTGCGAATCGGGCGTCTGTCAGGATCGGCCTCCATCAGCAGACGGAGATACTCGTCTTGGGTCAGCCGCTCTTCGATTTCAACCCGGGAGGCATCGCTGACACGGCGCTTCAGCGTCTTGAAATAGATATAGTTTCCGTTCTCTCCGCGCTGCCGGACACGCAGTTCGTCTCCGTCCTTTGAAAGCAGGTAGGTTTGAATGATATCCACCTTGCGGCAGCTGGGCAGGCTCTCCAGCCATTTGACGTCCGGATACTGAATCAGGAATTTCCGTTCGATCTCCATTGGCTCCGGTTCCCCCAGAAAGCTGCGAATCTCGGCGATCAGCTTTTTGAGCTTGTCCTGGAAATCTGTTGAATTGTCAATGACACGCAGGTGCGGGTGCCCCGTCCAGGCCGCAATCAGCTTATCGTCCAGCGCAGCGGCCTGCTCAACGGTTTCTGTGCGGGCCGTGTTGTTATCTGTCGTGTAGAATTTCTCAGCGCCTTTTGCAGCGGTAACCATATGAAAGACCGCGTCATAGCTGTCCCGGAGCTGGACCTCATTTGTCCTGAACTCGTTCAGAACCTGGGAAAACTCAAGCTCATTCATGTAAGCCTTGTTGTCCATAGCACCCCGGTCGCAGACGATCAGGACTTTTTCCTGATTCATGCTTGCGGCGGCCTGTTCGAAAACCGCTTCCTTTTCCAGCTGCAGACGCATCTGGCATTTCTGATACTCAAGATTGCTCCCGCATGTCCAGGGGGCAACACCGTTGGAAATCAGCTCGGTAGCGGTCTCCGGCACAAACAGGACCACATAACCGAGCTTGGTGAAGGCATTCTGAATCCAGCTCAGTCCGGTCGTTTTTCCTGCGCTGGGGCCGCCGGTAATAACAATTTTATGGATTGCCACGTCTTTTTTCTCTTCTCTCATTTGAAGCAGCTCGTCAATCGGAACCTGAAACAGATGAGCAATCTTCCGCAGCGTATCTGTGTTCGGCTTTGCTCTGCCGTTTTCCCATTTTGACACAGCCTTGTCCGTAACGCCGAGAAGCCGGGCGACCTGGCTTTGAGATAAGCCGGCAAGTTTGCGCTTTTCATAAATATAGTTTCCAAAGCGATAGTCGTTCATTGGTCCAACCCTCCCACACACCTTCAGTATAAGCCGGAACGGAGTTTTTACAAGTATGAAAGAGTGAATACCGGTAGTTTTTTAACTAGAGATGCCGGACTAGAAGGATTAAACAGCGAGAATCGAACTCCTTTTCCGGGACAGCATCTCCATCAGCCTCGTGGTCCGACAGGCCGTATACTTCCTTCCGGAGGCGATACGGCTGTTTTCAGAAACAAACAGCGACATTCAGATCAAACCTGTGTTCCGGTATGAAAACGGAGTCGAGTCTTTTCTGCAAAATGAAGTTGATATCCTGTTTGCACTGAAAGAGCAGACAAAGCAGATCCCCGGCATCGTCATCCATGAACTGTTTGAAAGCCGCGTCTACCTGATCGCAGAGAGAGACGATCCGCTCGCCGGGAAGAATATCATTCAGGAAGAGGATCTCTACGGACGCACCCTGATGGTCGGCGGCGGTTCTCCTCCGGCACTG
>ONXW01000355.1 GCA_900321915.1 uncultured Eubacteriales bacterium | reverse complement strand
TCCTCTTTTTTCGTCTATATAATATACGAATTCTTTGCTCACGCACGGGGGTGTTTGAGATGAAAAAGATTATAACAATTGCACTTTGCCTTATACTTGTACTTTCATTAGGGGCATGCGGAACAAAGGCCGGAGGAAATGGCGTACCGGATGAGGCCGGTTCTACCAGTTTTGATGCCCAACCTAGGCCTGCATCAGCAGGTAGCAATACAGTCGATACAGAAAACACAAATATTCGGACAGATGTCTGTGAGTTATATCTGCTAGTATTAGAAGATTTATGGAATGCTGATCCCGGCTTGAATGACGGAATATCACAGATTGGTATTGATCTGTCTAAACTATCTTCCTTGACTGAAACGGAAAAAGAAACAGTAATGCATGAATTTGCATCAAAGCATAATCTACCATACATCGTAGGAACATGGGAAGAACTCTGTGAACAGGGTTATATTGATAAGGATAACCTCTATTGGGAAGATGGGTTGCTCTTCTCAATAAAGACAAATGAAGACGCTGTGTGTACTCTTCCTGCCAACAACGAAGGTGATTCCGTTTCGGAACTCACAGTGTTTGATGCACAAAAATGGCGCAGTGGGTTGGGTGCTTATTACTATGGACAGTGCACTGCTCAGAAAAACAAGGACGGAACATGGTCATATACTGTGGGACAAGAAGCCATTTCATAATCAAACATATTCCGGGTTGTCAGCACATTCAATTGTTCAAAATGCACCTTCCTGAACAGGAGGCGCACTCTCTGCGGGGGAATTCTATCAAAACAGTAATACAAATCCATACAAAAAGGACAGCCAGATGGCTGTCCTTTTTGTATCGTCAGAAAAAGAGGGATTTGAAAGATCCGTTCCGACAATCCGGGGCAGAATTTCATCCGGGCGATAAATAACCCATAAACCCCGTAGGTAAGTATTGACATAGCGGTGTTTCTTCATGTACAATAGTTGACGTTTTAAGGAATCCATGATCGAATGGAAAATTGTATTGAAGGTGTGATGATTCGATGACGCTGCTCCAATTACACTATGCCCTGACAATCGCTTCGATAGGATCAATGAATAAGGCCGCGGAGCAACTGTACGTATCGCAGCCGACGCTGACCAGCGCAATTCATGAGCTGGAAACGGAAATCGGCGTTCCCATATTTGCCCGAACGAACCGCGGCGTTGTGACCACGGAGGATGGCGCGGATTTTCTGGAATATGCCAGACAGATTTATCAGCAATATGAGCTTCTGGAACAGAAATTCATCAAAAAGCGCGTGGCAAGAAGGAAGTTCGGCATCTCCACGCAGCACTATTCCTTTGTTGCCAAGGCCTTCGTGGAGATGGTCAAGCATTTTGACACGGAGCAGTTTGAGTTCTCCCTCCGGGAGACCCGGACGCTGGACGTGATCCGGGACGTTGGGGAAAACCGCAGTGAGCTTGGGATCGTGTTCCGATCGAAGTACAACCGGAAGGTCCTGTCAAAGCTTCTGGCCGAGCGCGATCTGGAATTTCATCCTATCATTGAATGCAGCGCGAACGTGTATCTGTGGAAACAGCATCCTCTGGCAGGAAATGAATCGATCAGTCTCAAGGAACTCGAGCCCTATCCCGGCCTGTTCTTTGAACAGGGCAGCGAAAGCTCTTCCTATTTTGCAGAGGAGATCCTCATCGAGCGGGACTATCCCCGCATTATCCGGGCCACGGACCGTGCGTCGATGCTGAATCTGATGGTCGGGCTGAACGGCTATACCCTCTGCTCTGGCATCATCTGCGAAGAGCTGAACGGCACGGACTTCATTACCGTCCCCTTCCGGGAGGACAAGCACAACCAGAACACGACCATGGAAATCGGCTACATTCGCCGAAAGGGCGCGCCCCTGAGCGAGATCTCGGAGATCCTCCTGGAGGAGATCCGGAAGTATCTGAACAACGCCGGGCAGCGCATTATCAACCCAGATTAGAACCAGCTATAAAATATGGAAAGTGGACGCGGCGTGCGTTCGAATGGTATCGTAAACAGGAACCATTGAACTTAGCAGAATGAGCCAGATATATCTGCCTGTATATAAGCGAGGTACCTGATTATGAGCACATCCATTGAAACGCGATGTATCCACGGAGACGTCCATCAGTATCGGGAGGACAGCCGTGCGGTCAGCTTCCCGATTTTCCAGACTGCCGCGTTTGCGCATCTCGAGCCCGGGCACAACGGGAGCGGCTTCGACTACAGCCGGGAATCCAACCCGACCAGACAGCGCCTGGAGGAAACCGTGACGGCGCTGGAAAACGCGGCGGACACGGTTGCCGTAGCCTCCGGCATGGCGGCGATCAGCAACCTGCTTGAGCTGTTTTCACCCGGCGACCACATCATCTGCTCGCTGGATCTGTACGGCGGCACGGTCCGCATGCTGCACAACATCTCAGAGAAAAACGGCCTGCGGGTCTCCTTTGCGGATACCGCCGATCTGCAGGCGCTGGAGGCCGCCTTTACCAAAGCGACCCGGGCGATCTATGTGGAGACGCCCAGCAATCCCATGATGAATGTGACGGATATCGCCGCCTGCGCGGCCCTTGCGCACAGAAACGCCGCCGTCCTCATCGTCGACAATACCTTTCTGAGCCCGTATTGGCAGAATCCGATCGCTCTGGGGGCGGATTTCGTGGTGCACAGCGGAAGCAAATTTCTGGCGGGACACAACGATACCATCGCCGGGTTTCTGAGCACCTCGGATCCGGCGGCGGCAGACAGGATCCGCCTCATCACCAAAACGGTCGGCAACGCGCTGGCCCCCTTTGACTGCTGGCTGGTGCTGCGCGGGATCAAAACCCTGGCGATCCGGATGGAGCGGGAGCAGGAAAACGCGCGGAAGCTGTCAAAATGGCTTGCCGGACACCCCAGGGTCCGGAAGGTATATTATATCGGAGATCCGGAGCATCCCGGATTTGCGGTCAACGCGGGGCAGAGCCGCGGCACGGGCAGCATGATCTCATTCAGCACGGACAGCCGGGAGACGGCCCTTCGCGCGCTGAAGAAGGTAAAGCTCATCACCTTTGCCGAAAGCCTGGGCGGGACGGAAACCCTGCTGACCTATCCCATGATGCAGACCCATCCGGACGTGCCGGAGGAGGTCCGGAAGCAGTTGGGCATTACGGATACGCTCTTGCGGCTTTCCGTGGGACTGGAGAGCGCGGATGACCTGATTGCGGACCTGCAGCAGGCGCTGGAGGACAGTTATGACCTTTGATTTTGATCACGAGATCGACCGCCGGGGAACGGACTGCCTGAAGTACGATTTCGCGGAGGAACGCGGCTACGGCGCAGATGTGCTGCCCCTGTGGATCGCGGATATGGATTTTCAGGCGCCGCCGTGTGTGCGGCAGGCCCTGGCGCAGGCCGTCGCGCACGGCATTTTCGGCTATTCCGATACGAAGGGCGACTATGCCGCGGCGGTGAGGGACTGGTTTGCGCAGCATTTTGACTGGCGCATGGAGGAGAAGTGGATCGTCAAGACGCCGGGCGTTGTGTTCGCCCTTGCCATGGCGGTGCGGGCTTCCACCCGTGCCGGGGATGCGGTCATGATCCAGCCCCCGGTCTATTACCCGTTCTATTCCGTCATCCGGGACAACGGCCGCGAGGTGGTTGAAAATGAGTTGGTCTGCGAAAACGGCAGATACCGGATCGATTTTGAGGATTTTGAGCGGAAGATCACGGAGCGCGGCGTGAAGCTGCTGATCCTCTGCAGCCCGCACAATCCCGTCGGGCGGGTGTGGACGCAGGAGGAGCTGCGGCGCATGGGCGAGATCTGCCGGCGTTACGGCGTCAGGGTGGTTTCCGATGAGATCCACTGCGATTTCGCCTTCCCGGAGTTCCCGCATACGCCCTTTGTCAAAGCGAATCCCGCGTGGGCGGAGCAGACCGTTGTCTGCACGGCGCCCAGCAAGAGCTTCAATCTGGCAGGCCTGCAGGTTTCCAACATCATCATTCCCGGCGCGGAATTCCGCAGGGAATTCATCCGGGAGATCCGGCGCACAGGGTATTCGCAGTTGAATCAGCTCGGTCTGCTCGCCTGCAGGGCGGCTTACCGGGGCGGCGGGCCCTGGCTGGAGGAAGTGAAGGCCTACATGCGGGGGAATCTGGAGTTCCTGCGCGAATTCCTGGCCGCCCGGCTTCCGCAGGTCCGGCTGGTTGAGCCCGAGGGCACCTACTTCGCGTGGCTGGATTTTTCCGCCCTGGGCCTTTCCGGGCAGGCACTGGACGACCTGATCAAGAGGAAGGCGCGCCTGTGGCTGGACGCCGGCCATGTGTTCGGGGGCGCGGACAGCTGGAAATTCCAGCGACTTGTGCTCGCCTGTCCCCGCGCAACGCTGGAGCGGGCGCTGAAGCGGCTGGAAGAGGCCGTTGCCACGCCCGACTGAAGCGCGCACGGCCGACAATTCAAACAAAGAGGGATAGGAATCATGGATCAGTCTGAAAAAAGAATCATCGAGATCATTGAGAAGAACCGGAGCCGGATCATCGCCTTCGGCGACGATATCTACAGGTATGCCGAGCTGGGCTACAAAGAGATCCGGACCGCGGAGAAATTTCGGGCGTTCATCGAACCGCTGACCCAAAACTACACGGATGGCCTTGCCATCACCGGCGCGAAGGCGTACATCAACCGCGACAAAAGGGACGTCTTCTCCCTGGCGCTGATCGGCGAGCTGGATGCGCTCCGGATCCCGAATCACGCCTTCGCAAACCCGGAAACGCAGGCAGCGCACTGCTGCGGCCACCACATTCAACTGACCGGGGTGGCCGGCGCCGCTCTGGCGCTGACGGACCCCGAAATCGCGCAGACCCTCGGCGGACAGCTCATCTTTATGACGACTCCGGCGGAGGAGTACGGCGAGCTGGAATTCAAAAACCGTCTGATGGCGGAGGGAAAAATCCGGTTCGGCGGCGGCAAGGCCGAGCTGATCCGCATCGGCGCATTTGACGACGTGGACTGCGCGCTCGCCAGCCATACGGATTTCAACGGCATCCGGGTGGGAGGCGGCACGACCAACGGCTTTGTCTCCAAGATCATCCGCATAAAGGGCAAGGCGGCGCACGCGGCAGGGGCCAGGGAAGAGGGCATCAACGCCCTGCACGCCGCCAGCCTGGGACTGCAGGCGGTTTCCTTCAATGAGCATACCTTCAAAGATTCCGACGCCGTGCGGATCCACTCGATCATCACAAAGGGCGGGGATCTGGTCAACATCGTGCCCGACGACGTGGTGCTTGAGACCCTCTGCAGGGCGAAAACCCTTGACGCGATCAGGGACGCGGCGTTCAAGACGGACCGGTCCTTCCGCGCAGGCGCCCGGGCGCTGGGAGCCCGCTGCGTCATCGAGACGATGCCCGGCTATCTCCCGAGTATTCCGGAGCAGATGCCGGAGGAGGTCGTGGAGGTGATCCGGGAAGCCGCCGGCGACCGTCCCGTCGAGGTCCTGAC
>ONXW01000273.1 GCA_900321915.1 uncultured Eubacteriales bacterium | reverse complement strand
GCGTAGGTGTCCGTCACCATCAGACCGCCGTCCGCCGTCGGGAAGATGCCGCTGGGCGCGCAGCTGTCGCTCAGTCCCTGAAGCACGGCATGGTCCAGTTCATTGCTGACGGTGATGTCTGACGCAGCAAGAGCAGGCAATGCCAGTGAAAACGCCAGCCCCGCCGACAGAATGATCGCTGTGAATCTTCGTCTCTTCATATCCCGGTCCTTTCCTTTCATTCCTTTGGTTTCTTTAATATTTATAAAATATTCTGTACTTATAATAATCTTCTTACCTGTCGGCTGTCAATTCCGCAGCAAAAGCCCGTGATGAATAACAAGGCACCAAATTTACTTTCTGACGATTCCATAGTCATCGCAGATCTTCGTGAATTCCTTGCTGTCGATAAAGCCGTTGATCACTGCTGTCGGGCTGGCGCCGCTGTCAAGGCGCCCTGTCCAGTAATTCAGGCCTCCGGAGTCCGGATCGCGGTCCAGCATGGTCTTATAGATCCTGCGGACATACTCCTGGTTCGAGAGGCCCATGTTCTGTATCTCCTTACTCAGGAAGAAGTTGTAAAGGATCGTTTTTCCGGTAGCGGTGTGCGCACAGAGGCCTTTGCTCCAGTAGGCAAGACCACCGGAGTCTGCCGTTCTCTTCATGCACTCCGTATACATCCGCTCTACGAACTGCACCACCTTCGACTTCGATCCGCAGACCGCGCAGGGACCATACTGCTGCGTTCCGTATTCCGGTTCATCGATCTTCGGGCCAAGCTCAAAACCCGCAGCCTGGCAGAGGTTCTGGTACTCCGTGCCGGAGGCGAACCGGTTCAGCAGCGCCTCCCTGGTGGTTCCTTTGTCGAGGACACTGACCCAGTAGGCCAGGCCGCCGGTATCCGGCTCTCTTCCCATCAGAGCCGGGTAGATCTGCCTTACAAAGTGCTCGTTGCAGTAGTTCTTCTCTGTAAACTCCTTGCTGAATACAAACTTTCCTGCCAGGGCTATGCCCTTGATCTTCCCGCTGTTGATAAGTCCAAGCCAGTAGTTCAGACCTCCCTCATCCGCTTCTCTGTTCATACAGGTCCGGTACAGGCGCTTAATAAAGGCTTCCTTCGGGTTCGCTTTCTTGAATGCGGCTTCTCCTGTACTGGTCAGCACGATATCATAATCCTTGTCGCAGAAGAAGCAGGAAATGCTGCCCTTTCCATTCAATCCGGTTGTAAAGACCAGCTCATCCGCTGCATTGTTGGGACCGTAAGAACCCACTACTCCGATCCTTGCATTCTGAAGCACTCCCACCACCGTGATCTTATTCAGGGTGTGCTCAGCTGCATTTGCAGCCAGGTAGACATTGCTCTTCGCCCTGTCACTGCTGCTTCCACAGTAATTCTGCTCAACGATCAGGCTGCCCGACACATTGAAAGCACCACTGGTGTTGAGGATCAGTCCTCCGCCATTTTTTCCGGCAGTGTTTCCCGTGACAGAACCGTTCGTCATGGTAAGACTTCCGTTGAGATGGATCCCGCCCCCATAAGTTGAAGCACTGTTGTTCTCCACAACACAGTTTTCCATCTGCAGCCCGCTGCTGCCCTGCAATCGTATACCGCCGCCAATGCCGGCAGTCGCATGGTTGTTCCTGACAGACACGGACTTCATGGTGCATACATTTGAGATGGACTTAAGATCGATACCACCCCCATTATCTGCCGCAGTATTGTTCTCGACTACAGTGTTTTCCATCTGAAGTGTGCCGCTGGATGAGATACCGCCGCCGTTCTGGCCCGCCGTGTTTCCGCTGATCTCTCCGCCCGTCACCACAAGTACGGTTGAAGTACTATTGACCAGAATTCCTCCTCCTGAACGGGCAGCTGAATTTCCTGACACCTTGCCGCCAGTCATTCTTGAGCTGTTTCCTCCTGCGAGGGCTATGCCGCCTCCTGAAGACGAAGCGCTGTTTCCGGTGATCTCTCCGCCGGCAAGTTCCAGTGTTCCAGTGGTCGAAACAAAGACGCCGCCGCCCTGCTCAGCTTCATTTGATGAAATGATCCCTCCGTCCATATGGAACTCGGAACTATCCTGTATATTTACGCCTCCGCCGTAAGTACCTGCGCTGTTTTCTGTAATGGTCCCTCCGTGCAGTATGAAAGAACCGCTGATCATACTGACACCGCCGCCGCCATGCGATGATCTGTTTCCGCGGATGCTGCCGCCCGTCATCGTCAGTTTACCGCCGCCGACACGCACACCGCCGCAGTTGGTCCCGCTGCCGCCGGTGATCGTCCCGCCGCCGTCCGCGCTGCCGTCCTCAAGGGTCAGGTCTCCGTTCATCCCGACCAGCAGCACATATCCGTTGTCCTCTTCCGGCTTCCCGGAAAGCCCGCGGTCCAGGGTATGGCCGTTCAGATCGATCGTCAGCGTTTTGTCCACGTTCAGGTATATGTCATCTGCCTCCGCAGTATAATCTTCCTGCAGGACGATGACGGTTCCTTCCGCCGCTTCATTGATCTGTCTCTGCAGCTTCTTCCAGGTAGGCGCGGACGACTCCACTGTCACGGTACAGTTCGCGGTAT
>ONXW01000041.1 GCA_900321915.1 uncultured Eubacteriales bacterium | reverse complement strand
ATTTCCATGCCGATCACGAAGCACGGCTATATCGTCAAGGATATCCACAATCTTGCGGACACGATCCGCAAGGCTTTTCTGATCGCTTCTTCAGGAAGGCCCGGCCCGGTCCTGGTGGATATTCCCAAGGATATAACAGGCGATAAGTGTGAATTTGTCCCTGCTTCCATTAACCGGAAGACCTATGGCAAGAGCCGCCGTTTCTCCGATTCCGATATAGAGACAGCGGTAGAGATGATCCGCAGCGCGAAGAAGCCCTTCCTGTATGTGGGCGGCGGCGCTGTCATTTCCGGTGCTTCTGAGGAACTGAAGGAGTTTGCTGACAGAATCGATGCGCCGGTCTGCGATACACTGATGGGCAAGGGCGCTTTCAGCGGCAAGAGTCCTCGTTACACCGGTATGATCGGTATGCACGGGACTAAGACCTCCAATTTCGGCGTCAGCAAATGTGATCTTCTGATTGCGCTCGGCGCGAGGTTCAGTGACCGCGTGATCGGCGATGCCAAGCGCTTTGCGAAACACGCGAAGATCCTTCACTTTGACATTGACCCGGCCGAGATCAATAAGAATATTAAGGTTAATTATTCCGTCATCGGTGATCTGCGGGAAATTCTTGTTGAGATCAACAAACGCCTTCCCCAGCAGAAGCATCCGGAGTGGATGGAATACATCCGCTCTCTGAAGGAGCAGTATCCGGTGACGATCGACGAGAGTAAGCTCAATTGTCCCATGCTGATCCGCAAGCTGGACGAGCTGACTGGCGGGGACGCTGTAATCACTACGGATGTGGGACAGCACCAGATGTGGGCTGCGCAGTACTATACCTTCACAAAGCCCAGAACGCTGCTGACATCCGGCGGACTGGGAACAATGGGATACGGACTCGGGGCCGCGATCGGCGCCAAGACCGCGCTTCCCGACAAGACCGTAATCAATATCGCGGGAGACGGATGCTTCCGCATGAACATGAATGAACTGGCTACAGCCAGCCGTTACGGGATCCCGATCATAGAAATAGTAATTGACAACAGGGTACTCGGAATGGTAAGACAGTGGCAGACACTTTACTACGGTAAAAGGTACAGCGCCACTGTTCTGGAAGACCGCACGGACTACTGCAAGGTTGCAGAGGGTCTGGGCTGCAGAGCTGTCCGGATTACGAAGCCGGAGGAAGTGGAACCCGCTTTGAAAGAAGCACTTGCCAGCGGTGAGCCATTCCTGATTGACTGCGTGATCCCGGAAGACGATAAAGTTTTTCCGATGGTGTCTCCGGGCGCTTCCATCGAAGATGCCTTTGATGCGGCAGATTACGCTGCACAGACAGAATATTAAGACAGGAGGAGATCAAAATGTCGAGAGTTTACAATTTTTCCGCCGGCCCCGCCATGCTGCCGGAGGAGGTCCTGAGAGAAGCTGCGGATGAAATGCTGGATTACCGCGGATCCGGAATGTCCGTGATGGAGATGAGCCACAGGGGCAAGATCTACGACGGCATTATCAAAGAAGCGGAAGCGGATCTCAGGGACCTGATGCAGATCCCCGACAACTATAAGGTTCTTTTCATGCAGGGCGGAGCCTCCACGCAGTTTGCGGCAGTCCCCATGAATCTGATGAAGAACCGCAAAGCGGCTTATATTCTCACGGGACAGTGGGCTAAAAAGGCCCAGCAGGAAGCGTCCCGCTACGGTGAAGCTGTCGTAGTTGCGTCCTCTGCGGACAAGACATTTTCCTATATCCCGGACTGCTCGGATCTGCCGATTCCCGAGGATGCGGACTATGTTTATATCTGCGAGAACAACACGATTTACGGCACCAAGTACTGGCAGCTGCCCAACACAAAGGGACACCTTCTGGTTTCGGACGTCTCCTCGTGCTTCCTGTCCGAGCCCATTGACGTCACCAAATACGGCGTGGTTTACGGCGGCGTGCAGAAGAACGTCGGACCTGCAGGTGTTGTGATTTCCATCATTAGGGAAGATCTGATTACCGATGATGTTCTTCCCGGAACTCCCACCATGCTCAAGTGGAAGACTCACGCCGATAACGGATCTCTCTACAATACACCGCCGACTTACGGAATTTATATCTGCGGCAAAGTGTTCAAGTGGCTGAAGGCCCAGGGCGGCCTCGCTGCCATGAAGGAGAGAAACGAGAAGAAGGCGAAGCTCCTCTATGATTTCCTCGATGAGAGCAAGCTCTTCAAGGGTACTGTAGTGGCTAAGGATCGTTCCCTGATGAATGTGCCTTTCATTATCGGTGACAAGGACATGGAAGCACAGTTTGTGAAGGAAGCGGAAGCAGCCGGACTCGTGAGCCTCAAGGGGCACCGCACGGTGGGCGGTATGCGCGCCAGCATTTATAACGCGATGCCTTATGAAGGCGTTCAGGCACTGGTCAGCTTTATGAAGGATTTTGAAGCGGCCCATGCCGTCAACTAAGTGTCCGTCAACAGCAGAAGGGTAAGGAACACCAGCATTATGTTTAAATTTAATTGCATCAATAATATTTCCCCGATCGGCCTCAAGAATTTTAACGGGCTTTACGAGCAGACAGATAATGTAGAGGAAGCAGACGGCCTTCTGGTCCGCAGTGCCTCCCTTCATGATATGGAATTCTCCGACAAGCTGCTCTGCATCGCCAGAGCAGGAGCCGGTGTCAACAATATTCCGCTCGATCGTTGCGCGGAGAAGGGAATCGTAGTATTCAATACACCTGGTGCCAATGCGAACGGTGTCAAAGAGCTCGTATTTGCAGGAATGCTTCTGGCGGCCCGTGAGATCACGGGAGGTGTGGAATGGGT
>ONXW01000134.1 GCA_900321915.1 uncultured Eubacteriales bacterium | reverse complement strand
TACCGTCCCGCTGTCCGCGTCCGCCGCGGAAACCGCGGACGAAAACAGCAGGGCAGCCGCCGCAGCCGTGATGATAAGGGCAGCAAATACGCGGACAATTCCATATCCTCTTTTTCCCGTTGCCGTCATCATATCTTTTCTCCTGTACTATTCCCGATCCTCTTCCAGCAGCGCCGCGTAGACGTCCCGTTTCGGGATGCCCCGATCCTTCGCCGCCAGTTTCATGGCTTCCTTCCTGTCTTTCCCCTGCTGCAGGTAATACTCCACATGCTCCGCGATGCTCATGGATTCCCAGGCCGCCGCCGCTTCCCTCCGGACCTCTTCCGGGGACTTTCCGGCAATCACAAGGACAAATTCCCCGCGGGGCTCATTTTCCTTATAGTAATCCACGGCATCTCCCAGCGAGGTCTGCATCACCGTCTCGTGGATCTTCGTGAGCTCCCGGCAGAAGGCGATCTTCCTGTCCCCCAGCGCCGCGTAAAGGTCCTCCAGCGTCCTCTTCAGGTGGTGCGGGGCCTCATAGAGCACGATGGTCCTGGTCTCCCGGGACAGCTCCTCCAGAATCCGGGCCCGTTCCGCCCTGTCCGCCTTCTCCGCGGGAAGAAACGCCTCAAAACAGAACCTCCTGGTGGGAAGTCCCGACATGGTGAGCGCCGTGATGCAGGCCGCCGGTCCCGGCAGGGACGTAACCTCAATCCCCGCCTCATGGCACTGCCGCACCAGCTCCTCCCCGGGGTCGGAAATACCGGGCGTCCCGGCGTCCGTCACCAGGGCGATATTTGTGCCCTCCCGCATCTTATCCACAAGGACGCGGGCCTTATCCACCTTATTATACTCATGGTAGCTGGTCATGGGCGTTTTGATGTCAAAATGATTCAAAAGCCCCAGCGTGTGCCTGGTATCCTCCGCCGCGATCAGATCCGCCGTCTTCAGGGTTTCCAGCACCCGGAAAGTAATATCCCCCAGGTTCCCGATGGGCGTCGCGCACAGAAACAGCTTTCCCGCCATATTACATTCCTCTTCTGTCAGCCGTTATATATCATTCCGTAACAACTTTAACTGTGAGGGAACTGCACTCTCTTATCCGCTCCGGCAATCTGCACAAGCCGCCGGAAAGATAAAGCAGTGCAGTTCCTCACGGTGTAAGTTCAGTACCCGTAAATATCATATATTTCGTCAGTGTAAACACCTGGCTCTTTGTAGACGATGACCGGCTTCTCCAGCTTCACCATGGATCTGCCGCCCCGGACCGCCTCGATGAGGACCATGTTGGCCTCCTGGTCAATGAAGGGATGCACGAATTTGATCCGCTTCGGCTCCAGCTTATGTGCCGTAAGGAGGGTGATGATCTCCGTCAGGCGGTGGGGCCGGTGCACCAGGTAAAACCGGCCGCCGGGCTTTACCACCTTCGCGGCCTCCCGGCAGACATCCTCCAGGGTGCACAGCACCTCATGGCGGGCGACGGCCTTCCGCATATCCGGGTTCTGCAGGCCGTGGCCGGCGTTCATGTACGGGGGATTTGAGGTCACTACGTCAAAGGAGGCCTGCCCGAACAGTCGGCTTGCCTCCTTCAGATCCCCGGTAACGATATTCACCTTTTCTTCCAGGCCGTTGAGCCGGACGCTGCGCCCGGCCATCTCAGCCACTTCTTCCTGGATCTCAAGGCCTGTAAAATGCTTCCCTTCGGTCTTCGCCTCCAGCAGGATGGGGATGATGCCCGTCCCCGTCCCCAGGTCCAGGACCCGCTCACCGGGGTTTACCCTGGCAAATCCGGACAGCAGCACCGCGTCCATCCCGAAACAGAAGCCCTTTTTCTTCTGGATGATCCGGTAGCCGTTCCGCTGCAGGTCGTCAACGCGCTCATCTTCTTTAATCATCATTGAGTCTGGACTTTCCCTCTTTTTTCTCCAGGGCCTCCAGCTGCCGGAGTTCGGAATCATTGTCCTTGTGGCGCTCTTTCTTCCGGCGGGGCCGGAATTTCAGCTGCGCAATCTTGTACTCCCGGATCTCCTTCTCGTCATCGTCGGTATTTACCAGAATCTTCACCGTCTGGCGCAGGACGCTGACACTGTGGACCTGGCCCTTTACGCCGTCCTCCGCGGTGACAAAATCACCCAGGTTCGGCAGTTTGCTGTTCAGGTACTCGTAGGTGTCCTCCTCGTTCTTGAGGCAGCACATCAGTCTCCCGCAGACGCCGGAAATCTTGCTGGGATTGAGGGACAGGTTCTGTTCCTTCGCCATCTTGATGGAAACCGGCACAAACTCGGTCAGGTAGGAGTGGCAGCACAGCGGCCGGCCGCAGGATCCGATGCCGCCCAGGATCTTCGTCTCGTCCCGGACGCCGATCTGCCGAAGCTCAATCCTCGTCTTGAACACGCTCGCCAGGTCCTTGACCAGCTCGCGGAAATCCACCCTTCCGTCCGCGGTGAAATAAAACAGTATCTTGTTGTTGTCAAATGTATATTCCACGTCGATGAGCTTCATCTCCAGCTCATGCTTCGCGATCTTCTCGAGGCAGATGCGGAAGGCATCCTTTGCCTTCTCCCGGTTCTTCTTCTGGATCTCCTCATCCTCCGGCGTCGCCATGCGGATGACCTGCCGCAGCGGCGGAACCACCTTGTCGTCTTCCACTTCCCGGGTGCCGAGCACCACCTTTCCGTACTCAACGCCCCGGGCGGTCTCCACGATAACCCGGTCCCCGGTTTTGATATTCAGCTCCCCCGGCGCGAAATAGTAGATCTTTCCCGCGCTGCGGAAGCGGACTCCGATTACCTTTATCATCAATCAGTTCTCCTTCATTGTCATCAGCATCAGCTCCAGCGCAAGCTCCTTGTTGACATTTGCCAGGATCCGGACCCTCGCCCTGTCAATCGCCTCCAGCGCCTGCTCCAGTCCCTGGTAGGAACACTGGGAGCCGATCCGGCTGATGGCGGAATACTCGCTCTTGAAGGTAAGCCCGTTCATATCCTTGGTCACCTTGAACATCAGGATATCCCGGTACCAGAGCTGCATCAGGTCCAGGACGTCCTCCAGGTTCGGATAGTCGCTCACCAGGTGGCGCACCGTATCCAGCATCTGCTCCGTATCCATCTGGTGAATCTCCTTCAGGATATTCAGGATATCCCGGGTCATATCCCCGAAAGCGTCCGTCGCCGCGATATCCAGGGCCCTTCCCAGGATTCCTCTGGAAAATGCCGCGTAGACGTCCGCCCGCTCTTCGGCCACCCCGAACTTGCGCACCAGGTAGTCGCTGACCAGCTGGTCCTGCAGGGGCCAGAGCTTCAGCTGGATGCACCTTGACAGGATGGTGGGCAGAAACAGCTCCTGGTTGGTGGTCAGAAGCATGATTATGGCGTACTCCGGCGGCTCCTCGATGGTCTTTAACAGCGCGTTCTGCGCCTGGACCGTCATCTTCTCCGCCTCGTCGATAATATAGAGCTTCCAGCTGCTGCTGTATGGCTTAATGCCGACAGTATTATTGACCTGCTCCCGGATATCATCCACGCCGATGGATCCGGGTTTTTCATGCGTGACCCAGATCACGTCCGGATGGTTGCCCGAAAGCAGCTGCTTGCACGCGTGGCATTCCATGCAGGGTTCGTCGCCGCCCTTCTCACAGAAGAGCGTCATGGCAAATGCCCTCGCGATCGTCTTTTTCCCGATTCCCTTCTCTCCCGACAGAATATAGGCATGGGAAATTCTCCGGTAATGAATCGCCTTCTGGAGGTGTTCTCTCACCAGTTCGTGTCCTAATATGTCCTGAAATCCCGCCATAGAGTCTCCTTTCAGAATGCCGTCCTCTGTATCTTTACAGTATATCACATCTGATGGTATTTTCCAATGCGGACAGGCAATCTTCGAGGTTCTCGTTCCTGTACCGGACGGTGATTCCCGCTTTTTCCAGGTTCTCCTCGGAGAAATCCTCCTCATCGGCGAGGAACCTGCGGCAGACCTCGGCGTACCGGGGATGCTCCTGCTTCTTTTCCCGTTTCAGGGCCCGCGCGAGGCGGTCCCCGTCATCCGATTCGATATAGAGCGGAACCAGGCGGTCGCTGCCGAAATAAGCCCGCACCGCCACATAGGATTCCAGGGTGCCGATCATCAGCACGCTGCCTGCCGCGTCCATGGTCCCGTCGTCCACCGTCGCGTAGGTCCAGGGACCCGCCACGGTATCGTAGGTGCGGGATTCGATCACCCTGCCGGATCTTGCCAGCTCCCGGAGCTTCTCCCCCGTCACAAAGTGATACTCGCGGCCTTCCTGCTCCCCCTCCCGCATGGGGCGGGTGGTATAGTGGACCACGGAATTAAGCTCCGGGACGGCCTCAAGCAGCCGCTTATAAAGCGTATCCTTCCCCGTCGCGCTCTTTCCCATCAGGTAAAAAATCTTTCCCATCTCTATCCCCGTTCCGCCGGCAGAACCGGCACAAATATCTCTTCCGCGCTCTCCAGGACCCCGTCCACCGAAAGCCCGAGACTAATGTCCTCCCGGATGCGTTCCATGTCCTCCGGCAGAATTCTGTCCCCCGGCAGGAGCATCGGGACGCCGGGCGGATACAGGGTCACGAAATCCCCGCAGGTGCGCCCTGCTGCCTCCCGGAGAAGAACCCACTCCCACGGCATATTCCAGGCTGCCGCCGGCCGCGCGGCGCGGACCCGCTCCGCCGGTATCTCCCCGGCCTGTGTCCGGAAGGAATCTTCCGCGGCTTCAGGGCTTTTTATCCCGGAAACATCCTTTTTCAAAAGCTTCTCTTCCAGCTCCCGGTCCAGCTCATAGAGCGCCTCTTCCAGCCGCCGGAAGGCGTCCTCCGTATCCATCACCGAGGTCATGGCGATGACATAATCCCGGCAGGCCATCTCCGTC
>ONXW01000250.1 GCA_900321915.1 uncultured Eubacteriales bacterium | reverse complement strand
GCGGAGGAATTCCTCCATTGCCCTGCTCATGTACTTATTGCGCTTTTTATAGAAATAGACGTGGCGCAGCGCGAGCTCCTCATCCATGCGGTAAAAGCACAGCGGCACCTCGTAGGTCAAATTCTTCACCAGGCCGTCCGGGATAAACGTAGCCGCCACGCCGGTGCAGGCCATATTGAAGGCGGAAACCACGCTGTCCGGCTTCAGGATGATATTCGGCACGTAATTCTGCCTGCTGCACATCCTCACGCCCCGCTTGTAGATGCTGTTCTCTTCCTTCAGCATAATGAACGGCGTATCCTCCAGGAGCGTCAGCGGGAGCTCCGGAAAATCCTGTTCCAGGTGCTTTTCGGCCTTGATATCTTCCCCGGACAGCCTGTACTCCTTTATCTTCTCGTTGATCGCGAACTGCTCCGGGATTGCCAGGATGATCCGCTCCTCACGGTAGGGATACCGCTCGAAAATCTTTTCATCAAACTCGCTGTTGTCCACCATCAGATCCAGTTCCTCGCTGAGAACGCGCTCCATCAGCTGCAGCGTCGTCCCTTCCATCAGGGAAATCTTGATCTGGGGGTGTTTCCTGGAGAAGTCCCCCAGAAGTCCCGGAAGGATGAAAGAGGCAAAGAAATTGGTGCCTCCGACTGACAGTTTTCCCGCGAGCAGGCCGCTCAGGTTGTTCATCTCCTGAAGGGTATTCTGCTCCAGGGCGAACAGCTTCTCGATGGCGGCGATGTAGACCTCGCCGCTGGGCGTCAGGCTGATGGGGTTGGTGCTCCGGTCGAAGATCGGGCGTCCCAGCTTCTTCTCCACCTTCTTGATCGCCGTACTCAGCGCCGGCTGCGAGATATACAGCTTCTGCGCCGCTTTCGAAAAGCTCTTTTCTTCATAGACTGTATAAACATATTCCTTGCCGTCAAACATGGCTCCTCCCAAACTTTTCCACGAGCGCTTCCTTCTCCCTCTTAGAAAGACGCTTTATGGCAGCTTCCCTCTGCATTGCCTCTTCCCTGGTGGAATGTTCTTCATAGTACACCAGCTGCACGGGAAGCCTGCTCCTCGTATATTTTGCGCCGCTTCCGCAGTTGTGCGACGCAACCCGTTCCTGCAGGCGGTTCGTCCACCCGCAGTACAGGGAATTGTCCGCACAGCGGAGCAGGTATGTATAATTTGTCACTTCCGGTCCATCCTGTCAGGCATTGTTTTTTGTCAGCGCGTCCTTGACGCTTTTTGCCTTTTTAGCCGCCGCGTTCCTGACGCTCCCGGCCTTCTCCTGCGCGGCCTTCTTTACGGTCCCGGCTTTCTCCCCCGCAGCCTTCTTCATACTGCCGGCCTTTGCAGCCGCGGCCTTTTTCACGCTGTCCACCAGGCTCTGCTTTTCCGCGGGAGCAGTGTCAGGGGCTTTTACCGGTTTCTCCGCTTCCTTCTTCGAAGTCTTTACGGCCGCCGGCTTATCTTCCGCCGGCTTCTCCGGCGTACAGGCAAATACCAGCACCGCCAGTCCGGGAAGAAAGATTGTTACGGAATTGTCCCTTCCGTCCGCCGCCTCAGCGCGGGAAGCCTTTACCCTCGGGTTCGCCGGCCCCGATCCGCCGAACTTTATGTCTTCACTGTTAAAAATCTCTTTATATTTGCCCGCGAAGGGAACGCCGACCCTGTATTTCTCGTGGGGAACCGGCGCAAAATTCGCGACAAACAGGAGCGTTTCCTCCGGCTCATCGGAGCTCCTCAGGAACGAGACAATGTTGTTCTCCGCGTCCATGCAGTTAATCCAGGAGAATCCCTCCGGGTCAAAGTCCCGCTTCCAGAGAGCGGGATGCTTCCGGTACAGCTCATTCAGGGCTGCGGTGTACGCCTGCATATCGGAGTGCAGGTTATACTGAAGCAGATCCCACTCCACTCCCAGGGATTCATTCCACTCATCCAGCTGTCCCAGCTCCTGGCCCATAAAGAGAAGCTTTTTCCCCGGATGTCCGGTCATAAAGCCGTAGGCAGCCCTCAGGTTCGCGAACTTTTCCTCCAGCGTCCTGCCCGGCATGCGCCCGGCCGCCGATCCCTTCCCGAACACAGCTTCACTGTGGGGGTAAGGGAGGATGAAGTTTTCGCTGTAATTGTATATCATGCTGAACGTCAGCTTATTGTAGAGGTCCTTCCGGTACAGGGAATCACACTGCATATAGGAAAAGAAATCATTCATCCAGCCTTCGTTCCACTTGAAGTCAAAACCCAGACCGTCATTTGTGAGGGGCGCCGTAACCCCCGGCCACGCGGACTGCTCCTCCGCGATGAGGACGCCTCCCCTGCAGCGGGTGTGGAAAACGGAGCTCAGGTGCTTCAGGAATTCCACAGCGTCCAGGTTCTCATGCCCGCCGTAGATATTGGCCACCCACTCTCCCGGGTTTTTCCCGTAATCCAGGTAGAGCATGGAAGCGACGGCATCGAGCCGCAGCCCGTCGGCATGGTACTTTTCCATCCAGAAGAGCGCGTTCGCTATCAGGAAGTTGGAGACCTCCGGCCTGCCGTAATGGAAGGACAGCGTCCCCGCGTCCCTGTTCTCACTCTCGTAGAGGCATCCGCCGTCAAAGCCGGCCAGCGCCCAGGAATCCCTCGGGAAATTCGCCGGCACCCAGTCCAGGATCACGCCGATGCCGTTCTCATGCATGTAATTCATGAAGAACATGAAATCCTCCGGCGTCCCAAAGCGCCTCGTCGGCGCGTAGTAGCCGGTCACCTGGTATCCCCAGGACGCATCCAGCGGATGCTCCATCACGGGCATCAGCTCCACATGGGTGTATCCCATTTTCTTTACATAATCGGCAAGCTCCTCCGCCAGCTCCCGGTAGTTCAGGAACTCTGAGCCCGCGATCACCTTCCCGTTCCTGTCCGCCGCAGGTTCCTTCCGCTTCCAGGAACCCAGGTGGACCTCGTAGACGGACATGGGACTCTGTCCTGCTTCCGCAGCCGCCCTCTTCTCCATCCAGGCGTCATCCGACCAGGAAAAACCTTCCAGATTTCTCACCACGGAAGCGTTGTTCGGGCGCATCTCCGCCCCGTTCGCGTAAGGGTCGGCCTTCAGGAAAGGCGTGCTGTTGTGGTTCTTGATTTCATATTTATATATGGTTCCCTCGCGGACGCCGGGAATAAAGAGTTCAAACACGCCGGAATTCCCGAGGCGCCGCATCTGGTGCCGCCTGCCGTCCCAGAGGTTAAAGTCTCCCACCACGCTCACGCGCATGGCCATGGGAGCCCACACGGCAAAGAGGACCCCGTCGATACCGGATACGGTCATGGGGTGCGCCCCAAGCCTGTTGTAAATCTCATAGTGAATGCCGGCGGAAAACTTCTTCAGCTCTTTCTCCGGAATCTGCTGCCTGAACGCGTAAGGATCGCGCTTTTCCGTAAGCACGCCGTTGTCATAGAACACGAGGAGCGTATAGTCGGCAAGCTTCTTTACCGGTACCAGCACAGCAAAAAAGCCGCTCTCATCCACCAGCTGCATGTTGTACTGCTGCCCTGTCCGGGAAAGCTTTACCGTCACATCCCGGGCCGTCGGGATATATGCCTGCACAAGCATTCCCTCCGGTGTCATATGCGGTCCCAGAATACGGTGCGGGTCCGATGACTCCGCATAGGTAATCTCTTCTACTCCTGCCCAGTCCATCAGGTCATACAAGATCTTATCCATTATTATATCCTCCGTTCATGTACCCGGTGAAGAATCGGCACTCTTTTACAACATTTTAACATCCGCCCCCGATAAATACAATCATTTCCAATCCACTTGCACATTTGACGGAAGTATCTTATACTGTTAAACTGACACATTGTACATGAAGCAGATTTCTGCGAAAAGAGAGAATTATGGATCAGAATCATCAGAACAATCATACCCCGGATCCCGACGATCTCTCCCGCTTCGGCGACCTTGACCGCATGCTCGAGGACCTTCGCGCCGGCCGTACCGGCATCAACCGCTCCGCGGAAGAACCGGCCCCCGAAACGGAAGAAGCCACCCCCGATTCTTCAGGGGAACAGGAGAATGCCGGCGAAACCCCGCCCGAAAACCCCAGCCTGTTAAAGGAGATCCTGAGCTGGATACCGGTTCTCGCGGCTGCCGTCGTGATTGCCTTCCTGCTGGATTATTTTATCATTGCCAACAGCACCGTCCCCACGGGGTCCATGGAGACCACCATCATGCCCGGAGACCGCGTGATAGGACTCAGGCTCAAATACACCTTCGGGGAACCGGAGCGCGGCGATATCGCCATTTTTATCTATCCTGACGATGAGGCGGCAGGAATCCGGACCTACTATGTAAAAAGAATCATCGGCATGCCCGGGGATACCGTGGACGTGAAGGACGGCCACGTATACCTGAACGGCTCTTCGGAGCCGCTGGACGAGTCGATGATCAAAGAGCCCATGATGCCGGAAGAACCGATGCACTTTGAAGTGCCGGAGAACTGTTATTTCATGCTGGGCGACAACCGGAACTACTCCAATGACTCCAGGCGGTGGCACACTCCCTATGTGGAGCGCAGCAAGCTGATCGCCAAGGTCTATTTCAAGTACTTCCCGGGAATAAAATGGCTGAACTAAGGAGTTGAATACAGAAATGAAAAAAGTAGTGAAATTCGGCGGAAGCTCCCTCGCGAGCGCAAAGCAGTTTAAGAAGGTCGGCGACATTATCCGCGCCGACAAGGCAAGACGGTACGTCATCCCTTCCGCCCCCGGGCGCCGCAGCAAGACTGATTCCAAGGTGACCGACCTGCTGTACCAGTGTTACGACGCCATCGAAAACGGAGCTCCCTACGGAAAGATTTTCCAGCAGATTAAGGAGCGCTTCACCTTCATCGTGGAGGGACTGGACCTGAATCTCAACCTGGACTTCGAGTTCAGAAAGATTGAAGAAAATTTCCTTGCGAAGGCAGGCCGGGATTACGCCGCCTCCCGCGGCGAATACCTGAACGGCATGATCATGGCCCACTATCTGGACTGTGAGTTCATCGACGCCGCGGATGTGATCTTTTTTGACGAAAAGGGCGCTTTCCTCGCGGAAAAGACCAACGAGGAGCTGGTGCACCGCCTTGAGCTGACGGAGCGCGCAGTCATCCCCGGTTTCTACGGCTCCCTCCCCGACGGGACCATCCATACCTTCTCCCGCGGCGGATCCGATGTCACGGGTTCCATCGTGGCCCGCGCGGTACACGCGGACGTCTATGAGAACTGGACCGATGTCTCCGGCTTCCTGGTAACGGATCCCGGCATTGTGGAGAACCCGATTCCGATTGACGTCATCACCTACAAGGAGCTGCGCGAGCTCTCCTACATGGGCGCAGGCGTACTCCACGAAGACGCCATTTTCCCGGTCCGTGTCGAGGGCATCCCGATTCACATCCTGAATACCAACCGTCCCCAGGACCAGGGTACCATGATTGTGGAAAACACCTGCCGCAAGCCCAGCTACACCATCACCGGCATCGCGGGCAAAAAGGGCTTCTGCTCCGTCACCATTGAAAAGGCCATGATGAACGCGGAGATCGGCTTCGGCCGCCGTGTCCTCGGCGTTTTTGAGGATCTGGGGCTGTCCTTCGAGCATATGCCCTCCGGCATCGATACCATGACGGTATTTATCCATCAGGATGAATTCGTCGCCCATGAGCAGCAGGTGATCTCCTACCTTCACCGTGCCGTCCATCCCGATGCCATCGAGCTGGAATCGGATATCGCCCTGATTGCCGTCGTCGGCCGCGGCATGAAGTCCGCCAGAGGTACCGCGGGACGTATCTTCTCCGCCCTTGCCCACGCGCGGGTCAATGTCAAGATGATTGACCAGGGCTCCAGCGAGCTGAACATTATCATCGGCGTCCGCAATGAGGATTTCGAGGCGGCCGTCCGAGCCATCTACGATATCTTCATCACCGCCAGCATCTGACAATACCGGGAGACAGCATGCGAATCATAGACGCCCACCTGCATTTCATGCCGGGGGAAAAGTACTTTGATGTGATAGCCCGCCGGGCGGGCCATGAGAACACGGAAGAGCACCTGCGGCAGACGTATCGGGAGCTCGGGATTTCCGGCGGCGTGGTGATGGGCAATTACGGCCTTCCTCCGGAAAACAACAGCTTCCCGGATTTCCTTCATTACTGTGTCGGCGTCCACGACAGCGACCTCGACCACTATGAAGGCCGCACGGCCTTTGACCTGATCGAAAAGAACCTTCAGAAACCCAACTGTGTCGGCGTAAAGCTTTATCCCGGCTACAGCCGGATCTATGTCTCGGATATGCGCTTCGGCCCTGTCTACGAGCTGGCGGCCTGGTACGACAAACCGGTTGCCGTCCACACCGGGCAGACAGCCGCGGCGAACGCGCTCCTGCGCTACAGCCATCCCATGACCATCGACGAGGCCGCCGTGCTTCACCCGAAGGTCCGGTTCGTTATGTGCCATTTCGGCAACCCCTTCCTGATGGACGCCGCGGCGGTCATTGAGAAGAACCCGAACGTGTCCGCCGACCTTTCAGGCCTCCTGGAACGCAGCTTCGACGTGCCGGAATACCTGGAACGCCAGAAGGGCTACGTGGAGGCGCTCCGCACCTGGATCGCCTACGTGGAGGACTACAGCCGCTTTATGTTCGGCACCGACTGGCCCCTGGCAAACTACCGGAATTACATCGACGTTGTAAAGCAGATCATTCCCGAAAACCACTGGGAAGAAGTATTTTCGCAGAACGCGGAGAGAATCTACCGCCTGCCCCGGAACTGAAAAAACGGATAAACAAAAAACGCGGAAACCGCTCTGACTGCGGTTCCCGCGCTTTTTTTGCCTATACCTTAAACCGGTATCCCACCCCCCAGATGGTTTCAATATACTGGGGCCTTGCGGTGTTGAATTCGATCTTTTCCCGGATTTTCTTAATATGTACGGTCACGGTGGCAATGTCCCCCAGGGATTCCATGCCCCAGATTTCCCGGAACAGCTCTTCCTTTGTGTACACATGGTTCGGGTTTTCCGCAAGGAAGGTCAGGAGGTCGAACTCCTTGGTGGTGAAGTTCTTCTCCTCCCCGTTGACCCATACCCGGCGGGCGGTCTTGTCAATCTTCAGCCCGCGTATCTCGACGGTCTCATTTTCCGGACGCCCATGGCCGATGAGCCGCTCATAGCGGGCCAGGTGGGCCTTGACCCTGGCCACCATCTCGCTGGGGCTGAAGGGCTTGGTGATATAATCATCCGCCCCCAGGCCGAGGCCGCGAATCTTGTCGATATCGTCCTTCTTCGCGGATACGATGATGACGGGGGTGTTCCTGCTGCTGCGGATCTGCCTGCAGATCTCGAAACCGTCCGTTCCGGGAAGCATCAGGTCCAGCAGGATCAGGTCGAAGTCCTCCTTCAGGCTCCTGAGAAGTCCCCTGTCGCCGTCGTTCTCTATCTCCACCTCAAAGCCGGAAAGCTCCAGATAATCCTTCTCCAGCTCCGCGATACTCACTTCATCTTCAATGATCAATATC
>ONXW01000044.1 GCA_900321915.1 uncultured Eubacteriales bacterium | reverse complement strand
TTCCGGCTCTACCGATCCTCCGACACCCACTGGAACCAGCTGGGCGCCTACGTGGCCACCAGGGTGCTGCTCGCGCGCCTGGGAATCACCCTTCCGGACTACGCGGATGAGAACCTGCTGCGGGTCGGCCTGGATGACGACCCCGGCGACTTGGCAAAGATGATCTACCTGGAAAATGACATCGACCTCGGGCAGGCATACATGATCGGGGGATTTGAAACCTGGAACATGCGGAATCCTGTCAGCGACTTCTGGGGCAACCTGGAATTCGCCAGCGATTCGCCGGATCGGAGGAAGCTCTTTGTCTGCCGGGATTCCTTCGGCGTCGCGATGGGGGATATCCTGGGCACCCAGTTTGCCGAGACTGTCATGCCCCACGTGACCGAGGCCTATCATCCGGAGCAGGTGCGCCGGATGCACCCGGATATCTTTGTCTATGAAGTTGTAGAGCGGTTTTCCTACTACCTGGAAGACTTTTATTACGGGCCCTGACCGGAAGACGCGCCAGCGCGGCGCAATCTTCCGGCGGGGCTTTTCCCGTCCCGCGCGGCGGGGAACAAAAAAAGAGGGACTCGGTGAACTGAGTCCCTCTTTTTGGTTTTTACAGCTTCACAAACTGTTCCACGATATCCACAAGTTTTCCGGAATGAATCAAATCCCGGAGATACTCGATAAAGGGATACAGGTACTGGTCGGATTCCAGCACGGGCACGTGCTTCGCGATCTCCGCGAGAACCGCCTGGGATACGGGCGCCCGCTTTACCTCCGGCTTCTGGAACTGCTGTCCCTCAAAGACGGAGAGCAGCTCGATGGCCAGGATGTACTCCAGCTTGTTTACCACATGGATGGATTTCTTGGCGGAGTTGTATCCCATGGAGACATAGTCCTCCTGGTTTCCGCAGGTGGGCGTATTGTCGATGGTGGCCGGGGTGCAGAGCATCCTCATGTCATTCAGGAGGCCTGCCTGGGCGTACTGCGGGATCATCAGGCCCGAGGAAAGACCCGGGTTTTTGATGAGGAACCAGGGCATGCCGGAGAGCGACCCGTCGATGAGGCGGTTGTTCCGGCGCTCGGACATCTTGGCGAGGCCTGTCGCGCCGATGCAGGCGCTGTCCATGGCCATGCCGACGTAGGCGGCATCGGCGTTGCAGGCGGAGATGACGGCTTCATTGCCCGGCTCCGGCCAGATGATCGGGTTGTCGCAGCAGGAATTCATCTCAATCTCCACAGTGACCTGCGCGTCGTCAAAGAGCTTCTTCGCTGACCCGTGAAGCTGGGGGATGCAGCGGAAGGAGAGGGCATCCTGCACGTGGGTGCCGTCAAAGGCCTTGATAAGGTCCGAATCCTTCAGGATAGCCCGGACATTCTGTCCGGTCTTTGTCTGCTCGCGGTGGGGCCGGACGGCCATGACACGCTCGTCGAAAGCGTTCATCTGCCCGCCGGAGAGCTCCAGGGACATGGCGCCAATGATATCAGCGGCCTTGGAGGCGTTCTGCATGTCGCAGAGGGCGAGGGCCGCGAGGGCTGTGGTTGTGGTTGTGCCGGATACGAGGGCAAGGCCTTCCTTGGAGGCCAGCTCCATGGGCTCAAGTCCCGCTTTTTCCAGGGCCTCGGCACCCGGGAGGAGTTCTCCCTCATACCAGGCTTTTCCCTTGCCGAGCAGGACCAGGGCCATGTGGGCCTCCGGGCTGAGGTAGCCGACAGACCCTTCCTTCGGGGCCCAGGGAATCAGGTTCCTGTTCAGGAACTGGCGGTACTGTTCCAGGACGCAGAGGCGCACGCCGCTGTAGCCCTGTCCCAGGTTCTGGAGCACCATCAGCATGACGGCGCGGCATTCCTCTTCGGTGAAAGGATCGCCCACGGATACCGAGTGGGAGAGGAGGATGTTTTCCTGCAGCTTCGCGGTATCCTCGCGGCTGATGGCCTGGGTGCAGAGGGCGCCGAAGCCGGTGGTGACGCCGTACATGACGCGCTCTTCCTCCACCCACTTATCCACCAGGGCCCGCGCGGTATTGACGCGCTTGCAGAACTCCTCCGAGAACTCTACCTGCGCGTGGCCGCGCACGATTGCAATGAATTTTTCCAGGTTCATCTGTTCGCCGAGAACAATGGTTTTGGCGGTATTTTCCATATTTTTCAACTCCCTTGACTGGTTGACGGTTACGCTTTTTCGGCTCCCATAAAAGAAGCTCTCACAGTATCCATGGGAAGGTCAAGCTCCTCCAGGGCGATAGCCTGTTTCGGGCAGTTTTCACTGCAGATGGTGCATCCCCAGCAGAGATCCGGATGGAAGGAAACCTTCCTTCCGGCGTCGATGGTGAATGCGCCGAAATTGCAGATGCGGGCGCATTTCCCGCAGCTGATGCAGAGGTCTTCCTGCCAGTTAATCCGGTAGTTGGACCGGGGGTAGATGCCCCGGGAACCTGCCTTGCGGGCCATCTGCAGGGGGTAGCAGGATTCCCCGTCGCAGTTGCAGATGGCGAAGTCTTCCCCATTCTGCATCAGTCCGCTGCGGTTATAGTACCGGATCAGTTCCTTTGCCCGTTCCATGGTGATGGGCTCCCCGACGCCGCGGTCCCAGGGGGTATTGTCGCCCTCATTGAAATTCATGCAGACATAGCGCGGCTTTTTCGTGACATCCATCATCGCCTTGCAGTTGCACGGGACCATGTAGATGTGGCTGCGGTGTTTCTCTATCAGCCTGTCGGCCTCCGCAAGGGTAAGAAAGGTGCTGTTGTGGACGTAGGTCTCGATGCCTGCCATCTTTGCCTTTACGTCATTTCCGTATACGCCGTAATACACTTCAAAATCCCAGGCATTCAGCCGGTCTTTGGAATCCCGGGAAAGCTTTGTGTATTCTTCCGGCTCAAACTGCGCGTAGTACGGATAACGGCTGTAAAAATCCGAAATCTGCCAGCAGAGTCCGCCGGCCTCATCTCTTTTTTTGTCTATGACAGCCCGGCGGTATGCGGAGAGAAGGAGCATCTTCGGGTCATCCGCGATGCCGGATGCCGCGATGGCCTCCTCCAGCTTTTCTGCCGGGAAAATGTTCTTTTCCATCAGGAAGATCAGACGGATCTCCTGGGAAGAAAGCATGTGCAGCGCTTCCGGAAACAGGTCTTCCGGAATATCAAACAGTTCCGTCAGTTTTTTCTTCTCATCGGGTGTGAGTTTCATCGGGCCGTCCTCCTTATGCGGATATGGTGAATCGCAGAAAGCGAAGGGCGCGTCACAGGACGCGCTCAACCTTGTGGCCGTCTGCTTCGATGGGAAGGTAGCGGATACGCTTCCCCATTTCATATTTACCATAAAAGGCGACATAATAGGGACGGAAAATGGAACGCATGGAATTTACTTCCGCCACGGCAACCCTGCCGATCTGGCGGCGTACCATCCGCAGCGCGTGACGTTTGGCCGCGGCGACGATCTTATCGTCGGAAAATTCCGTTTTCTGCAGCATTTCTTCTTTGATATCTATTTCGCGGGTCTCGATGGGGTCCTCGGAATAGCTGGCGGTGCAGCGGGTTCCTTCCACTATCATGCGGATTTTCTGCGAAGGCTTATCCGGTTTTTCACCCTTGCCTAAAATTTTCATTATGGGTGCCGGCTGGTAATAAAGATCCAGAATGACCTCACGGCTTTCCAGATACATCAGTTTCAGGGTAATTTCGCCGCCCCCGTAGAGGGCCTTGCCGAAGATATTTCCCCCCTGACGTGCTGTGCGGAGCGCTTCCGCATCCGTCATGGTTTTTGGCGTTGCAGTGACGATCATATCCGGTCCTTTCATTAAAGCAGTGTTATTGTGCGGTATGCCGCTGCTAAAGAGCAGCGGAAACAGAATCATAAGGGGAAAGAACTGCCCGGCCGGATACGGCAGGCCGGGCGGCCGGGCAGTCTTGAATGGAGACTCTGTGATAACAGATTACTTCGCTTTTCCGAAGGAGAAGACCTCAAACAGGTAGCGAAGGAAGATAGCAGTGGTCATGCCGGCTGCAACGAGCGGGCAGAATACGCCGATGATGGCGTCGATCCGGTTAAGAATACCGAAGGAGTAGATGCATGCCAGGCCGAAGTACAGCAGGCAGAGCGCACCGTCGATACCGAACCACTCGACCTTGATCTCTTCCGCGTACTCCGCGGCAGTGAGACCGTTGATTTCCACATCCTCGCCCTCAACTTCGGCGAAGCCGCGGTTGAGCTCGGTACCGAACTGGTTGCCGATAAAGTAAGCGACGAGGGAGATGGGAAGAGCGATGAGGACAGCGTCAATATCGCCCAGGACCGGTACGGAAACCGGGTTGTAGGTGAACCAGATCCACACGATTCCGCCGACGAACATGGAGACAAGTCCGGCCATGTTGGTCTTCTTGCCCTCATACATGATAGCCATCAGCACCGGCCAGAACAGGACGGACATGGAAAGGCTCGTAACAAAGATCATGGCGTCGTATACCAGCGGGAACCGGAATGCGACGGACAGGCCTACGATACCGAAGATAACGCAGGAAACACGGGTGATGAAGATGGACTGTCTGTCGGACAGGGGGTTCTTGCGGATCTTGTTGATGATATCGTTCGCAACGATCTCGCCGCCGATCAGGTAGTAGGAGTCCATGGTGGAAATGATAGCGCCCATCAGGCCGAGGATGAAGAGGCCGCGGAGTACCGGCGGAAGGTTGCCGAGAATCAGCTGGATGTAAGCAACCTCAGGCTGGGTAACCAGGCCCGGATCCATGGCGCGGAGTACCAGGGCGGTGAACATAAGGCAGGCGTCCATACTCATCCAGATGGAGAAGCAGGTCAGCATGGCTCTCTTACCGGTCTTGGGACCGTTGGAGGCTGTGAATCGCTGATAGAAAGCCGGATCCTTATAAACGTTGATACAGATGAGGATGAGCATGACAGCCCGGCCGGGGGCGATACCGCCCAGCGGCGTCATGAGTGACGGGTCAACACCGTCCAGGATGGCGGATACGCCGGCGAAACCGCCGATGCCTGCCCATACCTGCGGGAAGACCAGGGATACCGAGAGGATCATCAGGAAGAAGAAGATCATATCGGTGATGGCAACGCCGAACAGACCGCCGATA
>ONXW01000141.1 GCA_900321915.1 uncultured Eubacteriales bacterium | reverse complement strand
CATGGAATAACTTTCTCGCCATTTCATGCTGTTTGTCCAGTGTAAAATCCATGTTTCTTTTCCTCCATCGTAAAATATATACCTATTTTAAGAGCGGCCCATGGGAGCCGCTCCTGCGGCCTTGGTTGACAAGTTGCTGATGATTGGTAATTCCGTTTTCTCTCCGGGGAATCAGTCGCGCTCCACCAGTGTCGCGCAGCCCATACCGCCGCCGATGCAGAGCGTTGCGAGACCCTTCTTGGCGTCTCTCTTCTGCATCTCGTGAAGCAGGGTTACAAGGATACGGCAGCCGGAAGCTCCTACCGGATGTCCGAGGGCAATTGCACCGCCGTTGACGTTCAGCTTCTCAAGATCGAATCCAAGCTCTTTGCCGACAGCTACGGACTGTGCCGCAAATGCCTCGTTCGCCTCGATCAGGTCAAGATCCTCAACCTTCCAGCCGGTCCTGCCGAATACCTTCTTCGTGGCAGCAACCGGGCCGACGCCCATGATTGCCGGATCTACGCCGCCCAGGGCACCTGCAACCCATGTCGCCATCGGGGTAACGCCGAGCTCTTTTGCCTTCTCTTCGCTCATCACAACGATAGCTGCAGCGCCGTCGTTGATACCGGAAGAGTTGCCTGCGGTGGTCACGCCGTCCGCATTGATGGGTCTGAGCTTTGCAAGGCCTTCCATGGTTGTGCCGGCACGCGGACCCTCATCGGTATCCACAACAACAACCTGCTTCTTCTGCTTTACTTCAACCGGGACAATCTCGTCCTTGAATCTGCCGTTTGCCTGAGCAGCAGCAGCCTTCGCCTGGCTCTTTACGGAGAACTCATCAAGCTCTTCGCGGGTAAGACCCCACTTTGCAGCTACGTTGTCCGCGGTCTGGATCATGTGATAGTTGTTGAACGCGTCCCAGAGAGCGTCATTCACCATGGTATCAACGAGAACGCCATTGTTCATTCTGTATCCGAAACGTGCCTTCATGGCAGCAAACGGAGCCAGTGACATATTCTCCATACCGCCTGCCACGATGATATCCGCAGTACCTGCCAGAATCTTCTCTGCCGCCATGTTCACGCAGTTCAGACCGGAACCGCATACCACGTTGATGGTTACTGCCGGAACCTCTACCGGAAGGCCGGCCTTGATGGATGCCTGTCTTGCCACGTTCTGCCCGAGGCCTGCCTGGATAACGCAGCCCATCAGAACTTCATCAACCTGTTCCGGCTTCACGCCTGCACGGTTCAGGGCTTCCTTAATAACGATGGAACCGAGCTGTGCGGCCGGAGTTGTGCTCAGGGCTCCGCCCATTTTACCGATAGCTGTACGGCATGCACCTGCTAAAACAACTTTCTTTCCCATTTTGATCTTCCTCCTGGTTTTCGCATGACATTGCGATATTCAGACTGGCACACATTTCTGTTTTCCGCAGGCCCTAAAATGGGCCCACTAACCCCATATTTACAGTACTTTAATTCTAACACCCAGCGAAATTAGTGTCAAATATATATCAATGTAAAATACTCATTTATTCATGGTAATATCTCCCGATGTTCACAGAATCATCAGATCAGCCCCCGTTGACACGGTTTATGCAAAATGCTAAACTGGGAAAGGCAATATCAATCATCATAAGGGCAAGGTGGACAAATATGGATATGACAAAAATGTATCAGGAAAAACTGGTTTCCGCCGAGAAGGCAGCTTCTGTTGTCAAATCCGGAGACTGGGTTGATTACGGTTGGACTACCGGTATTCCGGTTGCCGTGGATAAAGAGATCGCCAAACGGCTCCCGGAGCTTCACGATGTGAATTTCCGCGGCGGTATCCTGATGTGGGTTCCCGAGATCTTCAAGATTGAGAACCCGGCAGAGCATATCACCTGGAACTCCTGGCATATGGGCGGCATTGAGCGCAAGGCCATCAAGGAAGGCTTCTCCTTCTATTCCCCCATGCGCTACTGCGAGCTTCCCCGCTTCTACCGGGACGGCAACATGCCGCAGCCCGATGTGGCTGTCATCCAGGTAACACCGATGGATGAGCACGGATACTTTAATTTCGGACCGAACGCGTCGCACCTCTCTGCCGTCTGTGAGACAGCAAAGTGCGTGATTGTCGAGGTCAACAAGAACATGCCTTACTGCTACGGCGGAAGCGAGGCTGACATCCACATTTCCAATGTCGACATGATTGTTGAAGGCGACAACCCGCCCATCGCCTGCATGGGTGCCGGCGGCCCTGCCTCTGACGTGGATAAGGCCGTGGCAAACCTGATCGTGGAAGAGATTCCCAACGGAGCCTGCCTCCAGCTGGGAATCGGCGGAATGCCCAATGCAGTGGGCGCCCTCATCGCCGAGTCGGATCTGAAGGATCTCGGCGCTCACACCGAGATGTACGTGGATGCCTTTGTCGACATCGCCAACGCCGGCAAGATCACCTGCGCGAAGAAGAACATCGACAAGGGCCGCCAGACCTACGCCTTCGGCGCGGGCACACAGAAGCTGTATGATTATCTGGACCGCAACCCGGCCTGCATGAGCCAGTCTGTGGATTACACCAACGACCCGTACATCGTCGGCCAGATCGATAACTTTATCTCCATCAACAACGCCGTGGATATCGACCTCTTCGGACAGGTCAACGCGGAGTCCGCAGGCCCGAAGCACATCAGCGGAACCGGCGGACAGCTTGACTTCGTCATGGGTGCATACCTCTCCAAGGGCGGCAAGAGCTTCATCTGCATGTCCTCCACCTTCCAGCCGAAGGGCCAGCCGATGCAGTCGCGCATCCGCCCGATGCTGGCAGAGGGCTCCATTGCCACCGATACCAGGACCACCATCATGTATCTGGTAACGGAGTACGGCAAGGTCAACCTGAAGGGCCTCAACACATGGCAGAGAGCCGAAGCCATCATTTCCGTGGCGCATCCGGATTTCCGGGATCAGCTGATTGCGGAAGCGGAAAAGATGAATATCTGGCGCAGGTCCAACCGCAGATAAGATTTACGGGATTCTGCAGCCGCAATACTGAATAACGAAAAACAGGGGCCGACGGTTCCCGGTGCGCGCACCGGCCGTCAGCCCCTGTACTTGACAGAGGAATCATGCTTATGGATTTTCACACTCTCGAACATCGCTGGAAAGAAGCCAGCCGCAGGCCCGCCGTCAAGAACGGAATTACTTTCTGTACTACCGTATGCTCGGCCCTGCTGTACGCTTTTGTCATCCAGTCCTTTGTCCGTCCGGCAGAGCTTCTTTCCGGAGGTTTTACGGGCCTTGCCATTCTCATTGACATGGTCACCAGCCGGTTCGGGATAAGCTTCCCCACATCCCTCGGCATGCTCTGCTTCAACATCCCTGTCGGGCTTCTCTGCAGCCGCGCCATCAGCAGGCGTTTTACCTTTTTTTCCCTGCTGAATGTCGTGATCTGCTCCTTTGCCCTGCAGTTTTTCCATTTCCCCGTCCTGTTCGACGATCCGATGCTGGATGTCATTTTCGGCGGGGTGCTCAACGGCATGGCCTGCGTTATCGCCCTGAAGGGGAATGCCTCCTCCGGCGGGACGGACTTTATCGCGCTCTACGTGTCCAACAAAACCGGCCGTTCCATCTGGACGCAGATTTTCGTGGCAAACTGCATCCTGTACTGTGTTTTCGGCATCCTGTTCGGCTGGATGAACGCGGCGTACTCCATCCTCTTCCAGTTCGTTACCACCAGGACGATATCGACGTTCCATCACCGCTTTGACCGGGTCACCCTGCAGATAACCACCATGAAAAAGGATGAGATCCTGCGCACCTACATCGCCCATTTCGAGCACGGCATCTCCTGGGGCGAGATCACCGGCGGGTACAGCGGAAAGAAAATGTACCTCATGCACACGGTGACTTCCGCCTACGAAGCCCACGAAGCGGTGGAGCTTATTCTGGAGGCGGATCCGGGCGCCATTATCAATGTCATGAAAACCTCGCAGTTTTACGGGAAGTTTTACCAGGCTCCCATGGACTGACCGCTTTACCAGCTCTCTTCCAGTATCTGCAGCACCTCATCCCGGGTGAGGGCCCTGTAACCGCCGTGGTTAATTCCGACGCTGTCTGCAATTGCAGGCAGCATTTCTTTTTCTTTCTCCCCGTATCCCAGCTCCCGCAGTGTCCGCGGAAGGCCGATGGCACTGATAAAGTTCTCCAGGGCAAGGATACCTGCCTCCGCAAGCTCCTCTTCCGTCCGGTTTTCCCGGGAGATTCCCCAGACATTTTCCGCGAACATGGCGAACTTTTTCTGCCCGTCCTTCAGGATATGGCGGTAATACACGGGCATTATGACCGCAAGGCCGGCCCCGTGGTTGCAGTCAGTAAAAGCGCTCATCTGGTGCTCAATCTGGTGCGCCTCAAAGTCCAGCTGCTTGCCGAGCTTGATGTGGCGCGTTTCCGCCATGGAAGCGTCCCACATAAGGGCGCTTCTCGCCTCATAGCTCCGCGGATTCTTCAGGGCTTCCGGTACATTGCGTATAACATCCCTCATAATCGCCTCGGAGATGGCATCCGAGAGATTCCCGTCGTCCGGCTCCGAGAAATAGACCTCCATCACATGGCTCAGCATGTCAAACCCGCCCGCTGCCGTCTGGAACGGGGAGACAGAGTAGGTGTAGACCGGGTCCAGGAAAGAGAATCTCGCGTTCAGCTCCATATAGTCATGATCCGTCTTGATTTTCTTCTCTTCATGGGTCACAACGGCGCACCCGTTGACCTCGCTTCCGGTTCCCGGCACGGTCTCAATGATTCCCACCGGGATCAGCGGGAAATCTATGGGCTCATTTACCTCCCAGAAATGCTCGAAAAAATCCTTCTCCGTGGAAGCCGCCACAGAGACCGCCTTGCAGCAGTCCATGACGGAACCGCCCCCCATGGCCAGGATGAGGTCAATCCTGTGCTCTTTTACCAGCTGTTTTCCTTCCAGGACCTTCCGGTAAGTCGGATTCGGCATGATTCCGGAGAACTCAGTCACATTTTTCCCGGCCTTCCTCAGGATGCCCGTTACCTCATCATAGATGCCGTTCCGGCGCACCGAGCCCTGGCCGTATCCCAGCAGGATATTATTCCCGTATGGCTTCAGGGCTTCTTCCAGATACCTGCCGACACAGCCCTCACCGAAATAAACCTTTGTTGCATTCTCATAGATAAAACTGCGCATAAGGGACCTCCGTTCCGTTTTTCTCAGATTCCCTTCCAGTATACCACATCCCGCTTTCCTGGGAAATGAAGACGCCCGTATCTGTCCCGGGAATAAGGAAAAACGGCAGCCCTGCAGGGCTGCCGTTCTGTGTATCACTTTATGTACTGCTGCTTTTTCATTCCGCCGCCGTCGGCACCACAACCTGGGCCGCGCCGGGGCCTCCCGGACCTGCCGAATCATCGGAATCGTCATCCTCTTCATCGCCGGGCATCGGGCCTTCATCTCCGGAACCTGGCGCTGTGACGACATTGCCCGGCTCTTCGGGCGCCGCCGCGGAAGTTTCCGGCGCCGGGCCGCCGCCCGGGCCGCCTCCGGGACCGCCTCCGGGACCTGCCGAATCGTCAGAAGCGGAAGTTCTCGGGGCTGAGGAAGGCTGTCCGCTGGGACCTGCCGGGCCGCCGCCGGGACCGAGCTGCTCCGGCTGTGTCGCGCCGGGTCCTGCGGAATCGTCGGAAGCACTGGCACTCTCGGAGGACGCCAGCGGATCCAGCTCCGCGGACTCTTCGTCGATCAGGCCTCCCGCCAGGACTGTCGGCCTGTGGCCTTTGTAGAGTGCTGTATGGTCGCGCACCCTCTCCACTGTCTCGCCGTTCTTGCGGATGATCTTGAAAACTTCCCACTCGCTTCCGGTGCTTCCCGCGGTGGGTGAGCCTTCCGTGATAATCTGCGGCTCCTCCAGCGGGAGATCTTTTATCTTCTGGGAATCCATGGACCATGTCACGCCGTCTTCCAGCACCGGAACGCCGTAAATGGATACGGAGCACTCCCGGTTGTAGTAGGAAGCGCGGATGCCTATGGCATGGCTGGAATTGTTGACAAACTTATAGTCAGGGCCGCCCCAGGATACCGTGGCATCACATCCGGGGGTAACGTAACTCGGCTCAAATGTGTGGGACCGGCGGTAAGTCGTCGTAAGTCCCGCGCGGAACACCGCGTTGAACAGGGTCGAGGATACCTGGCATACGCCGCCGCCGATCTCCTGTACAACCTCGCCGTTGTTATATGCGCCGGCAGGGCCGAATCCCTTGGCTTCGGTTCTCTCTCCCACCGTTCCGTTGAAGGAAAACTCCTCTCCGGGCCGGAGCACGGTTCCGTTCACCGCCTCGGCCGCCAGCCGGACATTCTTGTTCCTGACCTCGTTGGCCGTCGTATTGGTGGTAAAGCTGCCGATGGTCTTATACTGGTCTTTGACGGACTGGCTGACGCCCTCAACCACAGTACCCGCCGCCTGGACGGTTGCTGTGTAGTCGCTCTTCATGGCGTTTGCGAGATCCTGGGCGATGCGGTCCTTATCGTAGGAGTATCCGTCCTCAAATCCGCCGAAGACAAAACTGTCGTTATCCTTGTCATAGGAGACGATATCCCCGTTCTTGGGTTTTACCTCCCACACTGTCGCCAGCTGGGACGCATAATCCGCAGCAGTCTCCGTGAAATCGGGAAGTACCAGCGTATAAGCCGCCTGCGGTGCCGCGGAGCCGTCCGCAGCGCTCTCCGTCTCAGGGGTCTGTGCCGGGACATTGCCGGCCGCGTAATCACCGTAAATCCGGTCCAGAAGGGCATCTATCTCCGCGGCCACAGGATCCGGCACCTCAAACTCGCTCTTGCTCGGGCGAATCTTCACCGCCGCCAGGGGATCGTCCACCTGCACCTCATATACGGTTCCTTCCGCGTCCGCACCCGTCTCGTTGGAAGCGTCTTCCGATTCCGGAATATTCGGCATCTCAAATTTATCAAGGTTCGGGTTGGTATTGACTACTTTCAGGGTCCACTGGTATTTGCCCTTCAGCGCCTGCCCCGCTTCTTCCCTCGTCATACCGGAAAGGTTCAGCATGGCATTTTCCCCTGCCCCCGCAATAGCGGAATAGTCCACGAACAGGTCCCCGGAAATCTTTTCTCCGCCGAAGGCTTCTGTCGCCATCTCCGTATCGGACGCCTCCGGGACATCCGGATTCTCTTTCCTGCCCTTTCCGAACAGCAGGGCTGCCGCGACAACCAGGAGAACCGCAAGGACAAGCCCCAGCATCAGGGCTCCCCTGTCCCGGCTGTTTCTCCTCCTCCTTCTCCCGGTGCTTCTCCTCGCACCGGACGTGCTCCTTCCTGTACCCGACGTGCTCCTTCCCGAACCGGAACGGCCCGTGCTCCTCGCGCTGCCGCTCCCCGTACTTCTCGTCCTCGCGGACTGCTGTGTGCTTCTTCTCTCAGTCCCGCTCCGGCTGCTCCTGCCGGAGGAATATCTTCTGTCATCTGTGCTCATCTATATTCTCCTGCGCCGAGGCGCCTGTCTTTTCATAATAAGTTAACAACAATCATATCCTTTTTTCTGAGCCTTCGCAACTGTTTTCCAGTGGGTTTTCGGAAAAAAAGGATGCCAAAATTTCCCTGCCGGAAACCCTGAAAAAAAGCAAAAATAGCCAAAAACGATGCCGCTGTCTGACATCGTTTTCGGCCTGATTTTCAGAACATGTCCGGGATGGGTCCGAACCCGTAAGGGAACCTGAGGACCCGGGCGGGTTTACTCCGCCGGACCTCACTCCCCGCGGCGGGCATCCTTGAAAAATGCCGCGACAATCATGATGATGATCACCGATACCGGGAAAGCGGCGATGATCGAAACGGTCTGCAGGTTCGCCATGCTGCTCTCGCTGAACACGAGGGCGATGGGGAGAAGAATCAGCACAATCGACCAGAACACGCGCATCCCCAGGTGCGGCTCCTCACCGGAGGGAAGCTCCCGGTAGGAGTAGGAAGCCGCCACCATCGCGATGGCGTCAAAGCTGGTGGCATAGAACGCGATCATCGTGACAGCCAGGAGCACCAGGACCAGCGGCGCCAGCGGCAGGGTCTTCAGAATCTCCGAGATAGTCGCGTACAGGTCTTCCGTCGCCTCGTAAATTCCAATCACATCCAGCTTCCCGAACATCTGGAGTCCCAGGCTGTAATTCCCGAGAATGATAAAGCTGGTAAATGTCCCCCCCAGTCCGCAGATGTAGCCGCCGAGGATCGTCTGCTTTACGGTCCTGCCCCGGGAAATGCTGCCGATAAAGAACGGCGAGGCGACGCACCATACCATCCAGTAGGCCCAGTAAAAGATCGTCCAGTCCTGCGGGAAGGAGGTCTCCCTGAGGGGATCCGTAAATGTGGAAAGCTCTATAAAATGCTGGGCCAGGTGGCCGATGGAAGAGATACCGGTCTCAATAATGTAGACCGTCTCCCCGCCGAAAATGAGGACATAGGCCAGAAGCCCCAGGAACAGGTATACGCACCAGGACGCCAGCTTGAGTATGCCGTGCATGCCGCGCACCACGGAAACGGTATAGACAATGCAGGTCATGACCAGAATCAGTATGGTGATAAACCGGCTGTTCGGAATGTGCAGCAGATCCGCGGTGATCTGCGCCAGAAGCGGCGTCGCCAGGCTGAAGGTGGTCGCGGTTCCCGCGAGGAGCGCGAAGACGGCGATCAGGTCAACCATCCTGCCGGCAATCCCGTCGGTCGCATTTCCCAGAAGGGGACGGACTGCCTCCGAATATTTCTGTTTCGTCACGCCGCGCACATGAAGCATGTAGCCGAAGGCCACCGCCAGGACCAGGTAAAAGCACCACGGGATCGGTCCCCAGTGAAACAGGGCGTAGGTCCCGGACCATTCCTGGATACTGCCCATCTCGGCCAGATGGGGGCTCTGGGCGTAGAGAATCCACTCACAGAGGGAGTAAAAGAGAATGTCCGCAGCCAGGCCTGACGTGAACATCATCGATCCCCAGGCAAAATTTGAATACTGCGGCTTCTCCCCCGGGGCGCCCAGGCGGATCTTCCCGTAATCAGAGAATGCCATGTAAAGGGACAGCAGGAAGCCGCCGAACCCGACCAGCAGATACCAGGAACCAAAGGTATCCCCGAGGAAAAACCGAATCCCGTCCAGCACATGTTTGGACTGCTCCGGCGCAAGAAAAAAAGCTATGCACATAAGAACAATCGCGCCGAAGGGGATGGTCAGTGTTATCCAGTCCATGGTGTAACCGGTTTTTTTCGCTGCAGTCTCTTTCATAAGGCCGCCTCCCTGCTTTATATGTTCATTTTTCTTCGTTTTCTCAAATCTTTGAACATATTATAGCACGGAACTTTTCCCTGTCAACCGGAACCCTGAGAATGTCAGACTTTTGTAATGAATCAGCACATAGCTCTCTCTTCCAGCGAATCCCGCAGGTACGGCGCTGTCACGCTGCCTTCCGCCCGGAGCATTTCCTCCGGCGTTCCCGCAAAGAGCAGCTCCCCGCCGTGGATACCGCCGCCGGGGCCCATCTCCACGATATAATCGGCCTCTTTCATGGCATCCAGGCTGTGCTCGATAATGATAAGCGTGTTTCCGCTGTCGGTCATGCGGTTAAACAGCTCCATCATCTTCCGGATATCATCCAGGTGCAGGCCGTCCGTCGGCTCGTCGATCACAAAGATCTGTCCCTTCTCATCCAGGCTGTCCGCCAGCTTGACCCTCTGCAGCTCCCCGCCGGAAAGCGTGGTCATGGACTGTTCCAGGTGCAGGTATCCCAGGCCGACCTGCCGGAGCGTGTCCAGCTTCCCCGCAAACGGTTCGTCTTTAAAGAATTCCCAGGCCTGGTTTACTGTCATCCCCATCACTTCCGCGATGTTTTTCCCCCGGAACCGGTACGACAGGGTCTCATCGTTGTACCGGCTTCCGTGGCAGGCCTCGCAGACGGTCTCTATGGCATCCATATACGCCATCTCCGACACGATGATGCCCTTGCCGCCGCAGACCGGGCAGCCGCCCTTCGAATTGAAGCTGAACTGCGCTGCGGGGACGTGGTTTTCCTTCGCGAACAGGCTGCGGATCGGGTCCGCGATATCCAGGTAGGTGGCCGGCGTAGACCGCAGGTTGATGCCGATATTCTTCTGCCGGATGGAAATGGTCCTGCCCGGATAATTCTCCATGAAAACCTCGCTCAGGGAGCTCTTTCCGGAGCCCGCCACGCCGGCGATCACGGTGAGGCACCCGAGCGGCAGGTCTACACTCACGTCCTTCAGGTTGTGCAGCTTTGCGTGCTCTACACGGTACCACCCCGTAGGCGTCCGGTGCCGCATCTTCATGGGCGTCCTGGTCCGGAGCATGCGTCCTGTCAGGGTTTTCGAGCGGAGAAGCTCCTGGTAGCTGCCCTCAAACATCACCTGTCCGCCGTTCATGCCGGCCGCGGGCCCCATGTCCACGATATGGTCCGCGATGGAGATAACCTCCCGGTGGTGTTCTACGATCAGGACGGTGTTGCCGTGCTCCTTCAGCTTGATCAGGGAATTTTTCAGGTTCTGGATATCCCTGGAATGCAGTCCCACGCTTGGCTCATCCAGCACATACAGCATGTCCGTGAGCGGGGAATTGATATATCGTGAGATCTTGATTCTCTGCGCCTCGCCTCCGGACAGGGTGTCTGTCCCGCGGGACAGGCAGAGGTATCCCAGGCCGATCTCGATAAGGGAATTCAGCTTTTTCAGGAGCTCCCTTTTCATGTCCACCGCCAGCGGGTCCGTGATCCCTTCGACGAACTCCGCCGCCTCCGGAATGGGCATATCGCAGACCTCCGCTATATTCTTCCCGTTGATCCGGCAGCTGCGGACCCTTTCATTCAGGCGGGTCCCGCCGCATGCCGGGCAGGTGAACACAGATACCATCTTATCCAGGTAGTTCTTGAACTTCTCCCCCTCCTTCGTCCCGATGATGGAACGGTACATGCGGGGATAAATCCCCTCGAACTTGGCGGATTTCGGCCAGTTGGCCGGGGGGTTCTTCAGGCGGATCTGGGGGGAATACAGGAACAGCTTAAGCTCCTCCTCGGAATAATCCCGGATCTTCTTGTTCAGGTCAAACAGGCCGCTGTAGGCATACCGCTTCCAGCGCCATGCGCCGGTGGTAAAAGCGGGATAATTGATCACGCCCTCATCGTTTAAGCACTTGTCAAAATCCACCAGCTTGTGGATATCCAGGTCCGTCACCACGCCGAGACCGTCGCAGCGTTCGCATTTTCCGGCAGGATGGTTGAAGGAAAATGTATCCGAATACCCCACAAAGGGCTGGCCGATACGGGAGAACAAAAGCCTCAGCAGAGCGTAGATGTCCGTATATGTTCCCACGGTGGAACGGGTATTCCCCGACGGCTTTTTCTGGTCTATCACAATGGTTACCGGGAGATTCTCCACGCGCTCCACATGAGGCCGCCCGTACTTCGGCAGGAACTGCTGTACAAAGCTCGGAAAGGTGGCGTTCAGCTCCCGTCTGGACTCCGCCGCCACGGTATCCAGGCAGAGGGAGGACTTTCCGGAGCCGGAAACTCCCGTGAATACCGTAATTTTCTTTTTCGGAATCTGAAGGGATACATTCTTCAGGTTGTTTTCCGCAGCGTGCACAATATTGATGTAACCGTAATCTTCTGTCATAAGTACCGCTCTCCTTGTCATCCTTCTGTCAGAAAAAGCCGGAGACGGGCTCTTTGAGCCTTTCTCCGGCAAAAACAAGCTGGTTATTCTTTCACTGTTTCTTCCGCTTTGACAGCGCCGAACAGCATCGGCATCACTTTTCTTGTATATTCGCCGAGATTATAGTTTCCGTCGCTGATGCAGTAATCGTAGATAATGGCCCTCTCGCACATGGAATAGATCCGGGCGATCTCATAGTACGGCATCGTACTGATGATCTGGCCCCTGCGCTGGCCTTCATCCACCAGCTCCGTCACCATGCGGTAATAGAACCGGTTCCTGTCCAGGAGGTGCTTGTCCCCTTTGGTGACAACCTGCGACGAGTAGAGATACGCCAGGAGCCCGATGGGGATTTCTTCATTGATCATATCATGAACGATGTAGCACAGCTCCAGGAGCTTGTCAAAGCTGTTCATCTCCGGGTCAAGCGTACCGATGGCTTCCTCATACTTGGCGTCGAAAATCTCCGGAAGCGATGCCAGGAGCGCGTCTTTTCCGCTGAAATAATGATAAAAGCTTCCTTTTGAGGTTCCGGACTGCTCAATAATGTCGTCGATGGTAGTCGCATCATAGCCCTTCTCATGAAACAGTTTCCAGGCGACTTTGGCAATCTTTGCTTTTGTATTGTTTCTTCTCGGCATTCCTGACCAACTTCCCGGCATATCCCAGATATACCATGTTATTTCATG
>ONXW01000169.1 GCA_900321915.1 uncultured Eubacteriales bacterium | reverse complement strand
CACGTGATGCCGCACAGAGGTAAGTACCATTTTCATGAATACTTTCCTTTGCATGAATATAGATGCAAGGAACATCGATCGCACTAATGTTACTGACTTGCCAGATTGTCTCTGATCTGACTACGTGAAATGTCCGCAGTCTGATCTGTATACTGTCCATTTCGGACGGAACTATTCCGGAGACAGATTTCTCTATCTCCGGAAAGGAACTCAGTCCCATGGGAATTCCTGTGAACTGTCGTTGTTTCCTGATCCCTGTAACTGATAGTTAAAGTTGAGAAAGATATCCTCAACCTTCTGCAGGTGCGCCTGCACCCGCTCAAGGTTTTCTCTGATCTCTTCAATCGCCATTTCGATGTCAGAGATCAAAAGATCATAGGATTCACCTAAATCGACCAGCTCCAGCTGTACATCATAGCATTCTTCAAGAATATCGTGCAGCGCCGACTGTTCCTTTGCATTCATCAGCCTTCACCGCCTTTCAGCATCTCATGCTCGGAGACAAAGGTGATGTCCTGATTATCGATCAGCCGTCTGTGCTGCTGGTATCCATACATCAACGCCTTTTCACAGATCCTGTTTATGACCCGCATGGTCCCTGCGGAGATCCGGAAAATCTCATCGACTGCCCGGGATGTAAACAGTTCCTGCCCGCAGCCGGCGTAATCCAGATGTGACCGGATATAGTTCTCTGTTTCCGCCCGGTCGAGTCTGGGCAGCACACAGTTGATATCGATCCGCTGGCGGACAGCAGCATAGCGCCTCAGGCGAAGCTTATCATCCCATAGTTCCGTCTGGCCGACCAGGATCAGTGCCATCGGGCTCATGGAATCGAAACGGTAGTTTAACAGGAAACGGAACTCCTCGATTGTTTCTTTTTCCAGAAGGTGTGCTTCATCCAGAACACATACGACTTTCTGCCCGTGCACACCTCGGATGATCTCGATCTCTTTCTGGAGCTGGCGCTTTGCATCTCCGCGGTAAAACCTTGATTCCATTCCAAGCTGGTCCAGGAGGCCCTTATAGAACCATCTCGGGGTAAGCTTTGAGTCGGAAAGGTATAAAAGGATGTAGTCTTCCTTTGGAAGGCTGGCGGAAAACTTCCGTATCAGCGTTGTTTTCCCGCATCCCGCGTCCGATGTAACTACAGCAAAGAGCTGTTTGTCCGCCGCGTATGCGAGGCGTCCGAGCGCATCCGCCATCGCTGGTGATTCATACAGCGCTTCCGGCGGAACGTTCCGGGCAAACGGAGTACTGCGCATGCCGAAGTACTGCTCATACATCGGCGCTCACCCCCTTTCGGTAAGCGCCGAAGGATATGGCGTCCGCCCTTTTCCTTGCCGATTCTTCATGCCTCTTTTCCAGGGCATCCAGGAACCTTGATGTTTCCGGCTCGACAGTCAGCATGGAAGCAGGCAGCGTCGGCTTCTGGTCACAGTATTCACCGATCTTAAGGGGCGCAGCCCTAAAGGGCTCAATGCCGGGATAGCGCACCGTTATGATCTCCGGTGCGGCGGGATCATAAGCGATCTCCACCGTGAACCCGATCAGGGAGGCTTTCGTCTCGTACTGCTTGCCGCGGAAACTGATGCACGCTCCTTTGTTTACCTTTCGCTTTTCATGGTGCATGAAGGCTTCGCCCACAAGCTTTGCGTCCAGATATCTCAGCGCGCGGGAATCACGGTTCCATTCCTGCTCCGGCGTAATGCCGACGGCAGGGACATCCGCCCCGATACTTTCGTAGTATTCGGAAATCCCTTCGTGAGGCTTCTTGTGATAGTACTCATCCAGAAAGACTGTCCACAGGCGGTTGAGTTCCTCAAGCGTTTTAATCTTTCCGGCCTTTGCCTCTTCCAGGTAAGCGTCCACGACCCGGTGGAACTTTTCCACCTTGCCCTTGGATTTCCCGCTTTTTACGGGCGCATGGCGCACGCGGATCGAGAGCCTTGCAAGGGAGAGCTTCAGCTGTTTGGCGATATACTGGGAACCGTTATCAAAGTAACAGGCATCAAAGGCACCATACTTCAGGATGGCATCCCGGAAGGTCTCTTCGACGACCAGCTCCTCCTGGTTGTCATAAAACCTGGAGGACAGGATCATCCTCGAGTGGTCATCGATTGCTGAAGAGAGGTAGGTCTGTACCAGGGCCCCGTTTTTACCGATTGGAAGCTTCGGGCCGTACTTGATATCTCCCTGCAGGAGCATCATCCGGTGCGGTTTGCAGAAACGCCTGGAGGAACTCTCCTGTGCCTCTTTGTAGACCTTTAGGTGCGTACTTCCAAAGCCGGCCTCATACAGGCGGCGCTGCAGAGTGGAGCGTTTGAGCATACCGGGAGCGACCCGGTTCTCCAGTTCAAGGATTGTGATGATCTTATCCACCGACCGGGAAGGAACTTCCCGCCGAAGCTGGATTGCCTCCTGCAGGAGCTCATCATAGTTTTCCGGGAGCTGTTCACTGGCCCGGGGCATCCGGTCTTTTGGCTTAAGTCCCTCAAATCCCTGCGCCTGATAAGCGTCATCGTACCGTTTGATCGTTTTGTAGGACAGGTCATTGGCAGACGCGATCTCTTTGCGCAGCTGTACCCGTTTCGCCTGGTCGATGGCCTCGCCGCAGAGCGGTGCGATCATTTTAAAACGGCTGAGCGCAGTTTCATCCTGCCAGCGTTGGACAACAAGTTTACTGTTCGCATTCATAGATGTAGTATTCCCTCCTTCTGCGGAGATCATACGGCATCCTTTGCGGACGGTAT
>ONXW01000286.1 GCA_900321915.1 uncultured Eubacteriales bacterium | reverse complement strand
TGGACGGAGGCGGTTCCCTATGAGGAGCTGGTGATGGGATCCATGAGCATCGGCGATTATCGCGGAGCGTATGACTTTGACGATTATGAATGTGTCAGCAACGGAAGGGAGATTTGCCGGTCTCTCCGGTCTCTCAGGAAGAAGATTGCCGATGCCAACGGGATAGCTTTAGAGATGGAAGAATGCCCGCATCAGGGGCCCTGCCCGGGAACCTGTCCCAGGTGTGACGATGAGCTTGACGCTCTCAACCGGGAACTGGAAAGGAAGATCAGCCGCGGGGAAAAACTGCATCTGGAAGGTTTCTGGGAGGAAGAAGAGGAGTCTGATGTTTCAGATCACAAAGATATGCCGGCTGCGGATTAAAACTGACGGGGAGGGAATCCGCACCCTGGTTGTCACCCACGGCTGTCCACTGCGGTGCCGGTACTGCATTAATCCGCAGACCTGGAACGGGGAGAGAAAAGGAAAGGACATGAGCGCTGCGGAACTGTACGAAAGGATCTCGCAGGACCGATTCTACTTTATGGCATCCGGGGGCGGAATTACCTTCGGGGGCGGCGAGCCGATAAAATACGCGGAAGACATAGCAGAATTCCGGAAGCTGTCCGGGAACCGGTTTACCCTGTTTGCGGAGACATCCCTCCAGGTGCCGGAAGCGGCAGTCAGAACAGCCGCCGGATGCATCGACCGCTTTTACGTCGATATCAAAACTCTGGACGTCGAAAAATACCGGGAATACACCGGAGGGGATACGGCAGTTCTTCTGCGGAATCTCCGGATTCTTACGGAGGAGGCGGGAAGCAGCCGTATAGTGGCCCGCGTCCCGCTGATCCCGGGGCTTACTACCGCAGAGGAACAGGAGCGGTACTGCGAAGAACTGGCCGGGATGGGGATCATATCCTTTGACCGGCTGACATATATCGAAACCTGACAGAGAAGGGAGAAAAACATGAGCAGAAACGATAATACGCCTGCTCTTTGCGCTCTGCAATCGCTGACAGAATACTGGAATACCGGTGCAGGGGATCCGTTACTCCAGCTGCATCCTCATCTGCGGGTCGATCCAGCTCGCCTGTTTTGCTTCGTGGATGATGTCTTCAGGACCGGGATGGCCGATCAGCATCGGGGAATAAGGGTCGTGCTGCTCCATAGCGAGACGCACGGCCTTTTTGTCTGTGTTGGCGTAGCAGTAGCGGCAGAAATGGCCGCAGGTGTTGTAGGCGCCGATGTCGCCGGTAATATAGCAGGCGCATTCCGCGCGGTTTCCGGGATTCGGCGGCAGGTTCAGGTTCTGGCCGACGGCCCGCTCAAATACTTTCTGTGTCATGCACCCGGAGCAGTCGGCTCCGACGGCTTCAAGACGACGGCTTTCCCCGCAGGGCTTTACGGTCATATGATGGCGGGCGGCGGCATTTACCAGCGCTTCTGTGAGTTCAAGCTGCACGTCGAAGGGAACGGTGCGCACCTCCGGGAAGTTCCGCTTTACCTTTTCGTACAGGTCAATGAAGCTGATGACGACGGTATCCGTCGTCCCGGACAGCTTTTCACACATTTCAGTGAAGGTTCTGATATGCCTTTCGACGGTCCAGTTTTCATCGATGAAGATGGGATCGTATCGCCAGCACATGTTTTTTGCGCCGACAATCGCAGAAAGGCGGCGGAAGGTGTCCATAACCCTGTCTTTATCCGGCACATTGGGCTCGATATCCCTGCCGTAGGGCGTAATGGTGACGAACCAGTACTGACGGTAGGGCGCAAGGAGATCTTTGTACCGGAGCATCGGCTCCGGGTTTTTCGTACAGAAAACAATCAGGTCCACCACGGAAGGATCCAGGCGGTACCGGGTTACGGAGACAGGGTTGAACGGATTGCGCACGAGAACAAAGCCCTCCCGGAGGCGGTTTGCGAACCACTCCGAATAAAAGGCTGGAATGTCTGTGCGGTTGCCGGTCTGCAGGATCATAAGGGACCTCCGGGATTCATGTCCGGCCCTCTGCCGGTTGCGGGGGCCGGATTGTCTTTTGATGCTACAGAGTTTAGTATAGGGAAGCTGCCGGAGAAGGGCAAGCAAATAGTGACAAAACCGCTTCGGCAATGTCTACGGAAAACCCGTTCGGGGAGACAGCTCCCCTCACATTTCATTATGCACTTTGACGAAACCTCCCGTCATTACGACGTTCCGGCGGGCATGGCATTGAGGCGGCCAGTGCGCGGTGCTATCATAGTCCTGCGAAAGCCTGATAAACTGTGCCGGAAACCGAGAGGAGGAGAAAGTACGTTTCGGAAATACATTTCATATCTGTTCATTCTTGCAGGATTTGTTCTCGCACTGTATCCCCTGGCCAGCGATCGCTGGAACCTCATGCACCAGTCCAGGGCGGTCGCGGCATATACGTCGGAGGTGGACCGGATGGAGGAGGCCCGCCTTGAAATGATGTGGCGGGAGGCGCTGGCGTACAATGAATGGCTCCGGACGGAGGCATTGGACCGGTTTCATCCTTCTGAGGAGGACCTTGCCCGCTACAGCGCTGTGCTGGATGTGACGGGGACGGGGATCATGGCTTATCTGGAGATTCCGAAGATTTCCGTGAAGCTTCCGGTGTATCACGGGGTGGATGAAGCCGTCCTGCAGATTGCGGCGGGACATATGCCGGGGAGCTCGCTGCCGGTGGGAGGTCCGGGCACCCATGCCGTCATATCAGGGCACCGGGGCCTGCCGTCCGCAAAACTCCTCACGGCGCTGGATGAGATGGAAGAGGGAGATATTTTTTACATACACGTATTAAACCGCACGCTGACCTACCGGGTAGATCAGTGTGCGGTTGTTCTTCCCGATGATACGGATGACCTCGGCATTTCCGCGGAGGGAGATTACTGTACGCTGGTAACTTGCACGCCTTACGGCGTGAACACGCACCGCCTGCTGGTGAGAGGGTGCCGGGTGCCGGAAGATTCCGGCAGTGAGGCGGGCAGCCGGTGAGACCTGCACAGTAAGGCCTGCACAGAGAGGCTGTCCTGTTTTTCTCAGAACCGGTGGCTTCCGCCCCCGCCGGAACTGCCGCCGAAACCGCCGCCGCTGAATCCTCCGCCGCCGCTGCTGCGGAATGATCCGCCGCTCACTTTGACGCGGGGGCTGAAGGTGCGGGTGGTTTTTCCGGCCTGGGCGCGCGGGTTCTGCAGATAGAAGGTGGCGCCGATGGACCGGAGGAGCTCATCCCTTGACGGCTTCATGGCCCGGGCCGCCCGGCTGACAAAGAGATAGGTCAGCAGGAAAGCCGTGCACAGGGCGATCAGGAGGTTACTCAGGTATTTCATGGGTTCCGCAATCCG
>ONXW01000019.1 GCA_900321915.1 uncultured Eubacteriales bacterium | reverse complement strand
TTGGATTTCATGAACCGGTCATAGTCCACCTGCTCATTGGCAAATGCCTTCGACGTCCGGACGCCGGAGACGCCGGACTCGATATCCGCGCTGATCTCGGCGAGACGCTTCTTGTTGTTGACGGAGGTTTCGGACATCCTGCGGCGGTTTTTTACCACGATCAGCACAGATATGGGCAGAATCAGGGCAATCACCAGCGCAAGCCGCCACTCGATGGCAAACATGCAGATGAGGGCGCCGGTGATGGTCAGCAGCGCCACCGCCAGATCCTCCGGCCCGTGGTGGGCGAGCTCCGTGATGGAGAACAGATCCCCCGTCAGCCGGCTCATGATCATACCGGTCCGGTTGGCGTCATAAAAGTCAAAATCCAGCTCCTGGAGGTGCCTGAACAGGGCGGTCCGGATATCCGTCTCCACCCTGGCGCCGAAGCTGTGCCCCCAGTAGATCATGGTATACTGGCAGACATAGCGCACCACATAGCAGACAGCCATGATGCCCATCACCGCAAAAAACAGTTCAAACTGCCGGTTCGGCAGCAGGTTATACATGGCGCGGCGGGACACCAGCGGGAACGCCAGGTCAACGACAGCCACCATCATGGCACAGAACATATCCAGGGCAAAAAGCCTGATATGCGGCCTGAAATATCCGAAAAGCATACGCAGCATATCACATACCTCCGAAGATTATAGTATACCATCTGCGGGAAGCTGTGGCAATTCCCCCGTAAATCTGCTACACTCTTCTTACAGGGAACAGAAGCGTCCCGGGGAAGGAATAACGCGGGAGGACGGGCAGAGAAGCCCGGGAAAGGAGGCCGCCGTGAAGGCAGACCTGAGTGTCATACATACAGCTGAGCAGGACCTGCGGGAGTGCGCAGCGCTGGATCACGGCATCATCGAGCGCCTTCTCGCCGGCCTGCCAATTTCCATTGACATGTATATCTATCATTTCGTCCCGGTCCACTATCACATCTTCAGCATCATGGCCGCCGACTGCCGGCATCCGGAGGACCTCTTCCGGGTCGGCCTCTTCAGCAGTGCCGATGAGAGCATGGTCTTCGGCGAGACGGAGACGCTCCTGCCGTTCTACCGGGAAGCCGCGGCCGGCATCCTGGAGCACCTGTTTGTGGTAAACGTCAGCCGTATCCTGGAGTATCTCCCGGCCGACGCTATGGTTGAGATGACCTACCCGTCGGGGGACAGCGAAAAAACCCTGCGGCTCCCCAGGGAATTCATCCAGGAGCTGCCGGAGGAAAAGCTGAGACGGACCCTGCGCCTGTCGCGGGACGGAACCCTGCTGATAGACCGCAGGGAGTTTGAAGAGCATATCCTGCTGAAGGAGATGGAAGCCTAGAATGAATCAGGGCGCCGCAGTATAAGCGGCGCCCTGTTGTTTTTCATGATGTGCTGCATTTACTTTCTCACAAGCAGCGACTCTCCCGTCATCTCCGCGGGTTTCTCCATTCCCATCAGCTCAATCAGCGTGGGAACGATATCGCAGAGCCTGCCGCCTTCGCGGAGCCCGTAAGCCGGGTCTGCGTTGACCAGGATGAACGGTACGGGATTGGTGGTGTGTGCCGTCATGGGTCTTCCTGTCTCGTAGTCCACCATCTCGTCGGCATTGCCGTGGTCGGCGCAGATAAACATCTGGCCGTTCACCTCGCGGATCGCCTCGACCGCGCGGCCGACGCATTTATCCACAGCCTCGATAGCCCTGATGGCTGCTTCTTCCACACCGGTGTGTCCAACCATGTCCGGGTTCGCGAAATTGATGATGATCACGTCATACTTTCCGGATCGGATGGCCTCACAGAGCTTGTCGCAGACCTCAGGCGCGCTCATCTGCGGCTTCAGGTCGTAAGTGGGCACTTCCTTCGGGGAAGGCACGAGGATCCGGTCCTCGCCGGGATTCGGTTCCTCCACGCCGCCGTTGACAAAGAAGGTGACATGGGCCTACTTCTCCGTCTCGGCGATGCGGCACTGGGTCATATTGTGAGCTGCCAGGTACTCGCCGAAGGTATTGGTGAGCTCCTGCTTTTTGAAGGCCACCAGCTTGTTCGGGATCAGCGGGTCATAATCCGTGAAGCAGACGTACACAAGGTCAAGCCGTTTTCCCCTCGGGAAGAAGTCAAACTCATCATCGCAGAACGCGTGGGTGATCTCCCTCGCGCGGTCCGGACGGAAATTGAAGAAGATTACGGAATCTCCGTCCTTTATGGTTGCCACCGGCTTCCCGTCCTTCTTTACATAGAAGGGGATCACGAACTCGTCGTTCACGCCGGCGGAATAAGATGCCTGGATTCCGCCTGTGGCGCTGTCCGCGGACGCGCCCTCGCCCTTTGTCAGGACGTCGTAGGCTTTCACCACACGGTCGTAGTTCTTGTCACGGTCCATGGCGTAGTAGCGTCCCATCACGGAGGCCACCTCACCGACACCGATCTCTTTCATCTTCTCTTCCAGCTCCGCCACGAATCCCTTCGCGGAGGTCGGCGGGGTGTCACGCCCGTCCAGGAAGCAGTGCACATACACTTTGGACAGCCCCTGGCGCTTCGCAAACTCCAGAAGCCCGTAGAGGTGCTCGGAATGGCTGTGTACGCCGCCGGGACCGATGAGGCCGAACATGTGCAGGGAAGAATCATTCTTTTTGCAGTTTTCGGCGGCAGCCAGGAATTCAGGATTCTCAAAGAAATCACCGTCCGCAATCTCCTTGGAGATTCTGGTCAGCTCCTGGTACACCACGCGGCCGGCGCCCATATTCATGTGGCCGACCTCGGAATTGCCCATCTGCCCGTCCGGAAGTCCCACCGCAAGGCCGCTGGCGTAGCCCTTCACAAAGGGCCCGTCCGCCATCAGCTTATTCAGGACCGGCTTGTCGGCCAGGGCGATGGCGTTGTGCTCGGTGCGCTCGTTCAGGCCGAAGCCGTCGAGTATCATAAGTACTGTAGGTCTCTTGCTCATAACAACCTTTCTCAGTTCTGTAAATCTTTACTTGTAGTTTACGATCTTACCGAAATCTGCCTTCAGGGACGCGCCGCCTACCAGGCCGCCGTCGATGTCGGGCTGTGCGAACAGCTCAGCTGCGTTGCCCGCGTTCACGGAACCGCCGTACTGCACGCGAATCTCATCGGCAACTTCCTTGCCGTAAACCTCGCAGATGCATGCGCGGATAGCGCCGCAGACTTCCTCTGCCTGCTCTGTGGTAGCGGTCTTGCCGGTACCGATGGCCCAGATGGGCTCGTAAGCGATGACAGCTGTCTTAGCCTGCTCCGCGGTCACGCCCTGGAACGCGATCTTCACCTGCTGGCGGATCCAGTCGATGGTGATGCCCTGCTCTCTCTGGGTCAGAGTCTCGCCGCAGCAGATGATCGGGGTAAGGCCGTGCTCGAATGCCTTGAGGACCTTCCTGTTGATATCAGCGTCGGTCTCCTTGAAGTACTCTCTTCTCTCGGAGTGGCCGATGATGACATACTTTACGCCTGCATCCACGAGCATGTTCGGGGAAATCTCGCCGGTGTAGGCACCCTTCTCCTCAAAATAGAGGTTCTCAGCGCCGACAGCCACGTTGGTACCCTTTACCGCTTCCACTACCGGAACGATATCGATGGCCGGGACACAGTAAACAACATCCACGTCATCGCTCTGTACCAGCGGTGCCAGCAGAGCTACCAGCTCCTTCGCCTCGGAGGGAGTCATATTCATCTTCCAGTTTCCTGCTACGATTTTTCTTCTTGCCATGGTTTTCTATCCTCTTTCTCTCTTATTTGTCATTTGCAGCCGCTACGCCCGGAAGCTCCTTGCCCTCAAGGAATTCCAGGGATGCGCCGCCGCCGGTGGAGATGTGGCTCATCTTATCGCCGTATCCGAGCTGGTTGACAGCAGCCGCGGAATCGCCGCCGCCGATAATGGTGGTAGCGTCGGTGTCTGCCAGGGCTTTCGCCACAGCGCGGGTTCCCTCTGCCAGGATCGGGTTCTCAAAAACGCCCATCGGGCCGTTCCATACCACGGTCTTCGCGGTGCGGACTGCCTCAGCGTACTGCTCCCTGGTCTTCGGTCCGATATCCATGCCCATCCTGTCAGCCGGGATACTGTCGGAATCCACAACCGCGGTCTCGATATCGCCGTCGATGGGATCCGGGAAATGATCGGTCACAACGGTATCTATCGGAAGCATCATCTTCTTGCCGAGCTTTGCGGCCTTCTCCAGCATCTCCCTGCAGTAATCCAGCTTGCTGTCATCGCAGAGGGATGTGCCGATCTCAAATCCCTGGGCCTTGACGAAGGTGTATGCCATGCCGCCGCCGATGATCAGGGTGTCGCACTTCTCCAGCAGATTGGAGATGACGTTCAGCTTATCCGCGACCTTCGCGCCGCCGAGGATGGCGACAAACGGGCGGACCGGGTTCTCCACGGCGTTGCCGAGGAACTCAATCTCTTTCTGCATCAGGTAGCCGACCACCGCGGTATCCACATACTGGGTTACACCGACATTGGAGCAGTGCGCGCGGTGTGCAGTACCGAACGCGTCATTGACGAAAACATCGCAGATAGAAGCGAGATCCTTCGAGAACGCTTCGCCGTTCTTGGTCTCTTCCGCCCTGTAGCGGGTATTCTCGAGAAGAATCACATCGCCGTCCTTCATGGCTTCCACGGCAGCCTTCGCGTTCGGGCCGACCACTTCCGGATCCGCCGCAAACTTTACTTCCTGGCCGAGGAGCTCGGAAAGCCTTACTGCCACCGGCGCCAGGGAAAGCTCCGGCTTCGGCTCGCCCTTCGGCTTGCCCAGGTGGGAGCAGAGGATAACCTTTCCGCCGTCGGAAATAAGCTTCTTAATGGTCGGAAGGGCTGCCACCAGACGGTTCTCATCCGTGATCTTCCCTTCCTTCAGCGGAACATTGAAGTCACAGCGGCAGAGGACGCGCTGGCCTTTTACATTGATGTCATCTACAGATTTTTTGTTCAGTCCCATGATT
>ONXW01000032.1 GCA_900321915.1 uncultured Eubacteriales bacterium | reverse complement strand
CTGCGGGAAGACCAGGGATACCGAGAGGATCATCAGGAAGAAGAAGATCATATCGGTGATGGCAACGCCGAACAGACCGCCGATACATGTAAGGGAAATGGAAATGGCGATAACGACTGCTGCTGCCACAAATTTGTTTGCGTTCCACGCTGCGGTTCCGACATAACCGGTAGCCGCGACTTCAGAGATGGAGAGGCAGCTTACGATAAGGACTGCCGCGCCGATGATGGAAGCGAGACGGCCGTAGAAGCGCTCCAGAAGCTCTGTCATAGTGGAATTAACCTTGATGGAAATCTTCGGGGCGATCCAGAGGGCCAGCGGGAATCTTACCAGATGGGCGCCGATGGACCACAGGAAGAATGCCGCGATACCCATGGAAGTAGCATATCCTACGGTACCGATGGTTCCGTTTCCGCCGTACCAGGATGCAGCGATGGTACCGACTGCCAGGGACCACGGAAGAGACTTGTTAGCGTGATAGAAGCTTTCCATATCAGCGCTGCGTTTTCCCATCGTGCGGCTGATCCAGAAGATACCGATTACGCACAGAACGATGGTAATGTTGTCAATTAATGTTAACATTGAGTAACCTCCTTTTTGACTCAGGTTCCTACCTGTCAATAGTTTCCATCAGGTCGAAAATATCGTAGACGACCGACCTGACGGCCCGTTCCTTATAGAGCCTTTCCGCCTCGGTGATTTTCAGCTTCGGCGGGCGGCTGCGGTTCATCCGTATTCCGCGGATGCGGTCCCTGAGGGACTCTGCCAGAAGATCCTTCGCGGCATCATCCACAGGGGCTTTGCCGATGATTTCCGGAAGCTCCGTAAGGTGCACCGGCGTGACATCGACAGCGCCGAGATACCCGTCGGGATTTGCGTACCTGGTCCCCTTATCCCAGGAGCAGGCGATGGATATCTGCGCTATGGTGACTTCCTTCCTGCTTCCCAGCTTCATGAAGGCCGAGGAACGGTCCTCACGGATGGGAAGCTCTATGGCAAGCAGGAGTTCGCCCGGTTTCAGGACGGTCCTGCTGACACCCAGTGTAAAATCCTCCGCGTCCACGCGGCGGACTGTGCCGTCCGCGGTGAGAATCTCGAGAACGCCGCCAAGCAGGCAGACACAGGGAATCATATCCCCGGCCGGAGAGGCGTTCGCGAGGCTTCCGCCGATGGTTCCGCGGTTGCGGATCTGCTGGGATCCGACGTGGGAGCAGGCGTGGTGCAGTGCGGTGGCGTATTTGAGAATGAGCGGGCTGTGGGCGATGGCGTCATGGGTGGCCATGGCACCGATGCGGATTTTCCCGTTCTCCTCGGAAATCTGCTTCATCTCCGTCATAGCGGAGAGAGAGAGGAAAACATCAACGTCGGGCCGTTTTTTCCGGAGGTCGGGCATCAGGTCCGTGCCGCCGGCGATGATGCGGCTCTGTCCGGTGAGCTGTCCCAGCGCATTCACCAGTTCCTCCCGGGTGGAGGGCTGAAGATAGAGGCTCATACGTTCTCCTCCTTTCCGCAGGCATCCGCGGCATCCCTGATGGCCTGGCGGATTTCCTTATATCCGCTGCAGCGGCAGATGTTGCCGGCGATGGCCATCTTAATCTCCTCATCGGTGGGATGGGGGTTGCGCATGAGAAGCGCCTTTCCGGACATCAGCATGCCGGAGGTGCAGAAACCGCACTGTACAGCGCTGTCTTTGATAAACATCTTCTGAAGGATATCCAGCTCCCCGTCCTTCTCCAGGCCTTCGACGGTGAGAAGTTCTCCCCCGTCCAGCTGGCCGGTCATGGTGAGGCAGGAGTGCACGGCGTTCCCGTTCAGGATGACGGTGCAGGCGCCGCACTCGCCGATGCCGCAGCCTTCCTTGGCGCCGGTGAGCTTCAGATCCTCACGGATGAAGTCCAGGAGTCTCTTTTCCGGAACCACATCCATGGTCATTTCTTTACGGTTGACAGTAAAATGTATCAGCATGAATCAGGCCTCCTTCTGTTCGAGGGCTTCCAGTATTTTCGCCGGGCTGATGGGAAGGTTTCTGAGTTCGGTGTCCAGCGCGTCGTTGACCGCGGCGGTGATGCAGGGCGCAACCGGCGCCACCACAACCTCGCCGATGGACTTGGCGCCGAAGGGACCGTTCGCGTCCCCGTCCTCGATGAAGATGACGTCATAGTCCGGCATGTCGACGGCGTTGGCTACCTCGTAATCCTTCAGGTTCTGGATGAGCAGCTGGCCTGTCTTCGGGTCAATCTTGGCGTCTTCGCAGATGGCGTTGCCGATGCCCTGCTGGATGCCGCTGCCGACCTGCCCGATGCAGAGGTCCGGGTTGATGGCCTTTCCGATGTCGTGGACCGCCAGATAGTGCTCCACGTGCACCATGCCGTTCAGGGTATCCACCTTCACCTCCGCGAAGTGGGCGCAGTCAACGCCCGGGTTCTCAAAGGACTGGATGGTGGTCTCCTGGAAGAGGTCCACGCCCTTGGGCTCCAGGCAGAAGCAGGCGACCTCCGCCAGGGTGATGCGCTCTTCCGGCGCGGTTTCCTGGAAAAACTCCCCGTTTTCATACTGAATATGGGAGTAGTTGGTGCGGAACATCTCTGCCGCGTAGACGCGGGCTTTTTCCAGGAGCTCCTCGCAGCATTTCTTCACGGCGCCGCCCAGCACATAGACGGTGCGGCTGGCGTAGCAGCCGTAATCATACCGGCAGTTGTCGGTGTCGGACTCGGTCATGTCGATCCGGTCAAGATCCATCTCCAGGACCTCGGCGGCGATCTTCTTCATGGCCATCACCGTGCCGCAGCCGTGGTCATGGACGGCCACGCGGAGAATAAGGGAACCGTCCTCATTGACGCGGGCGGTGCAGCAGCCCATATCCGCCATATAGGGATAGAAGGAACTGGTGTGGGAAGCCACCGCCATGCCGATGCCGTAGCGGTAGCGGCTCTGTTCGGCATTCTTCTTCCTGCACTCTGCCTTGCGCTCTTCCCAGCGGAAAGCGTCCCGGCCCTGCAGGAGACATTCTTCAAAGTGGGTGTCGCCCACGGTACATTTATGGATGGGCTCCAGGTCGTAGGGCTTATGCACATTTTTCAGGCGGAACTCGATGGGATCCATGCCCAGCTCCTTCGCCACCTGGTTCATATGATTCTCGCATCCGATGAGCCACTCGCTGCTGCCCCAGCTGCGGAAGCTTCCGTTGACCGTGGTGTTTGTGTTGACCACGGTGCCCTGTACCCGCAGATTCGGGATGCGGTATACCTTGCCGCTCTTTCCGCAGGCGGTTCTCGCGTAGGACTCCGAGATGGTGGTGTAGGCGCCGGCATCCAGCAGAAGGCGGGCGTCCACGCCCACGATAGTGCCGTCTTTATTGACTCTGCTCTCAAACTCCCAGTCCAGGCTGTGCTTGAGCATGTTGTTGTTCATCTCTTCCTCACGGGTGTAGGTGAGGATGACATCAGCGCACAGGTCCTTTGCGGCGTAGGCGGCAAGAGGTTCCACGATGGTCTCCTGCTTGCAGCCGAAGGAACCGCCCATCAGCGGCTTGACCACCCGGACCTTGGAGTAGGGCATGTCCAGGAAATCTCCCAGCGTGCTGCGGATGCCGAAGGATGTCTGGCACCCGGACCATACGGT
>ONXW01000368.1 GCA_900321915.1 uncultured Eubacteriales bacterium | reverse complement strand
GGACTGAACCGGCAGATACGCCGGATGTGCGAGGCTCTGGGATACCATGTGCGCACGCTGAAGCGCATCCGTATTATGAACATCAGACTGGGAAGCCTGGAGCGGGGGAAGTACCGCGAGATCGAGGGCGCCGAGTATGACGAGCTGATGCGCCTGCTGGACGCACAGCCGGATACGGAGCATGAGACCGGAAACCCGGATATCTACGAGAGAGCCGAGCGGCGGAGCAACGCCCTGGCCGGACAGGCGGAGCGCCGCGGAAATGCTGCATATGGACAGGCAGGACAGGCGGAGCGCCGCGGAAATGCTGCATACGGACAGGCCGGACAGACGGACCGTCGCGGAAGCACCGCGGGCCGTCCGGAGCGTACCGGCGCGGCACCGAGGGATGAGAAGACTGCGGCGGCACGGCATGAGAATGCGAAGCAGGCTGCGGACGGACAGAAATCCCACCTGAACCGCAGCCACAAGATATCCATTGCGAGACGGCCGAAGCCGGAAGAGAAGTGATTCCCGCCGGGAGGCGGGGAATGCCGGAGACCGGATGGAAGGAACAGAATGACGAACGAAGAGAAGAGAGCCCGCATCCGCGAGCTGATAGATATCCTCAGGCCTGCGGCCAGGGCCTACTACCAGGAGAGCCGGGAGCTCATGAGCAATTATGAGTACGACGCCCTGTACGACGAGCTGGCAGGCCTGGAGCAGGAAACCGGGATTATCATGGCGGGAAGCCCGACGCAGAACGTGGGCTATGAGGTGGTCACGGACCTGCCGAAGATCCGCCATGAAAAGCCCATGCTGTCGCTGGCGAAGACCAAGAGTGTGGACGAGCTGGCAGACTGGCTCGGGGACCAGAAAGGCCTGCTTTCCTGGAAAATGGACGGGCTGACGATCGTCCTGACCTACCGCGGCGGGGAGCTGGCGCAGGCCGTGACCCGCGGAAACGGGGAGATCGGGGAGGAGATCACCGGGAATGCGAGAGTATTTGCCAACCTTCCCCTGAGGATCGCCTATAAGGGCGAGCTGATCCTCCGGGGCGAGGCAGTCATCCGGTATTCCGAGTTTGAGAAAATCAACGCCGAGATCGGCGATGCGGACGCGAAATACAAAAACCCGCGCAATCTCTGCAGCGGGTCTGTGCGCCAGCTGAACAGCGAGATCACGGCGAAGAGAAATGTCAATTTCTTTGCCTTCAGCCTGGTGCAGGCGGACGGGGTGGATTTTCACAATTCCCGCGAAGCCCAGTTTTCCTGGCTGGAGGAGCAGGGCTTTGAGGTGGTGCACCGGGTGCCTGTGACCCGGGAAACCATCGCGCAGGCCGTGCGGGAATTTGCCGGAGAAGTCGCGTCAAACGACATCCCCTCGGACGGGCTTGTCCTCCTGTACGATGACATCGCCTACGGCGAGTCCCTGGGACGGACGGCCAAATTCCCACGCAATTCCATTGCCTTTAAGTGGCGCGACGAGATCGGCGAGACCACGCTCCGGTATATCGAGTGGAGCGCGTCCCGCACCGGCCTCATCAACCCTGTGGCGGTGTTTGAGCCGGTGGAGCTGGAGGGAACCACCGTCAGCCGGGCGAGCGTGCACAACGTCAGCATTGTCCGGGAGCTGGGGCTTTCCGCCGGGGACCGGATCACCGTCTACAAGGCCAACATGATTATCCCGCAGATTGCGGAAAACCTGACCCGGGGCGGGAATGTGGAGATTCCGGACAAATGTCCCGTCTGCGGCGGTCCGACCGAGATCCGCCGGGAGGCCAGCGCCTCGGTGCTGTTCTGCCCGAATCCGGACTGCCCGGCGAAGAAGCTCAAGAATTTCACGCTGTTCGTGAGCCGCGACGCCCTGAATATCGATGGCCTGAGCGAGATGACGCTGGAGAAGTTCATCGGCCGCGGGTTCATCCACACCTGGGCGGACCTGTTCCGGCTGGGAAAGCACCGGGAAGAGATTGTGACCATGGAGGGCTTTGGGGAGAAATCCTTCGAGAACCTGGAAACTGCCCTGGAAAATGCTTCCGAAACCGATCTGTACCGGGTGATTTACGGCCTGGGAATCGGGGGAATCGGCCTGGCCAACGCGAAAATGCTGTGCCGGTATTTCGGGGATGACCTGGATAAAATCCGCGCCGCCCGCGCGGAGGACCTGCAGGAGATTGACGGCATCGGCGGGGTGCTTGCCGCCAGTGTGGAGAGCTATTTCCGGGATGAGGAGAAGATGCGGCAGCTGGACGAGCTCCTTCCGTATCTTACCTTCCGGAAGGCCGATAATACCGGGAGCGGCACGCCGCAGACCATGGAGGGAAAGAGCGTGGTCATCACCGGGTCGCTTGTGCATTTCGCCAACCGGAAAGAGCTGCAGGAGCTGATAGAGCAGGCCGGCGGGCGGGCAGCAGGATCTGTCTCCGCGAAGACGGCTTATCTCGTCAACAATGACATCACCTCCACAAGCGGCAAGAACAAAAAGGCGAAAGAGCTGGGCGTGCCGATTGTGACGGAGGAAGAATTCCTGAAGATTCTGCGGGGAGAAAGCTGACAGGCTCGGAGGATTTGGAAGGGGAGAAGGCTGACAGGCCCGGAAGATTTCCCGGAAGGTGGCATTTGCCCGGAATTTGTGCTAAGATAGCGTAAGTACCTTCCGCCCGGCAGGCGGAACGGGGTTTTGAAATATACAGCCGAAAGGAAAGTGATTGTATGCCGATTAAGGTACAGGATGATCTGCCCGCGAAGCAGATACTGGAAGATGAGAATATATTCATTATGGGCGAGGCGAGAGCCCTCAGCCAGGAGATCCGTCCGCTGGAGATTCTCATACTCAATCTGATGCCTGTGAAGGAGGAAACGGAGACGCAGCTGCTGCGGGCCCTGTCAAACACGCCGCTGCAGGTGAACTGCACCTTCCTGATGCTGTCGACCCATATTTCCAAGCACACGTCCGCGTCCCACCTGAACAAGTTTTATGTGCCGTTCAGCGATGTGAAGATGCATAAATATGACGGAATGATCATCACCGGCGCGCCGGTGGAATTCCTGGAGTACGAGCAGGTGAATTACTGGCCGGAGCTCTGCGAGATTATGGAGTGGACGAAGACCCATATCACGTCGACCTTCCATATCTGCTGGGGGGCCCAGGTGGCGCTTTACTATCATTACGGGATCCCGAAGTATGTCCGGGACCAGAAGCTGTCCGGCGTGTATGACCATGTGGTCCTGCACCACAAGGTGCCGCTGATGCGCAGCTTTGACGACCACTTCTTCTGCCCGCATTCCCGGAATACGGAAGTGCACCGGGAGGATATCCTGAAGCACCCGGAGCTGCAGATCCTGGCGGAATCCGAGGAGGCCGGGGTGTGCATCGTGATGCGCAGGGACGGACGGCAGATTTTCGTCCAGGGACACCCGGAATATGACCGCATGACACTTTCCGGCGAGTATCACCGGGACCTGAAGAAGGGACTGAATCCCGCGATCCCGGTTAACTATTTTGAGGACAATGATCCCTTCAACAAGCCGGTCCTGAAGTGGAGGAACATGGCGAATACCCTGTACTCCAACTGGCTGAATTATTACGTCTACCAGGTGACGCCGTACATCATCGACCAGATTTCGTGATG
>ONXW01000062.1 GCA_900321915.1 uncultured Eubacteriales bacterium | reverse complement strand
ATTGAACTGCTGCCCCTGGAGGCGCCGAATACGGTGGCAAGCTTTATCTATATCGCGTCCCGGGGCCTGATGGATTCTCATGCCATCGAGAGAATTGTGCCCGGCAGCTGGGTCGATGTGAGCTATTCCGGATTCGGGAAGCCGGAGGCGAGATACCTGATTCCCTACGAGTCAAAGCTCCACCCGGAGCTCAGGCCCCGGGAATCCCGTCCGGGGTGTGTCTGCATGGGGGGCTACGGCGAGGCGGGCCTTGCCGGCGGCGAGTTCTTTTTCCCGCTGCGGGACTGTCCGGAACACAGGGGCATTTACCCGGTGTTCGGCCTGGTGAAGGAAGGGATGGATGAGATCCTGCGGATCGCCGCTGTCCCGACGGTGCCGGTCACGGATTTCCCCTATCCCGGCGTCGAGGTGAACCGGCCGGTGGAACCCCAGGTTATTTCGTCCGTGGAGATCCTGCTTCACGGGTGGGATATCCCGGATCCGGTGCGGATGGAGGGGCAGGAGCTGCCCCTCACATGGAAATGAATAATTCCCGCTGTCCTTACGAATACGGGGACTGCAGGACAAAAAAACTGCGGCAGTAAGATTGATCTTACTGCCGCGGCTTTTTTATCTTCATGTTTACGGTATCAGAACAGCTTCACCAGGTCATCCTGGCACAGGGGGCGGATGCCTGCGGAGGTCAGGATCTTGATGGCCTGCTCATTGTCCGCCACGCGGAGGACCATGAAGGCCTTATCGGCTTTCCTGGTCAGGAAAGCGTACATGTATTCCAGGTTGATGCCCGCGTCTCCCAGGAGGTCCAGGACGCGGACCAGGGCGCCGGGCTTGTCTTCGATCTCCACGGCAAGAACCGGGGTGAGGGAGCAGACGTAACCATTGTCCTTTAAGGTGTTGACGGTTTCCAGCACGTCATTGACCAGCAGGCGGGCGATGCCGAAGTCTTCGGCTTCCGCCACGGAGAGGGCTACCATATCGATGTGTTTTTTCTGGAGCAGGTTGGTGAATTCGGCCAGGCTTCCGGGTTTGTTTTCAAGAAATACCGATATCTGTTTTACCTTCACGATAAAAACCTCCTTTACTGCTTGTAAAGATCTCTCTTGTCGATGACTCTCTGGGCTTTGCCTTCGCTCCGGGTGATGCTCTTCGGGTTGACGAGCTTCACGTCGCAGATGATGCCGAGCATGGACTTGAGGTCTCCAATCAGTCTCTTCTCGCGCGCGGACACCTCGGTCAGGGAGTCGGAGAACATCTCCGGTGTCATTTCTACCTGTACTTCTATATTATCACTGTTGTTCCGGCGTGTCACGATGATCTGGTAGTTGGCCGGATAGCCGTTGTTCATAAGGACAGTCTCAATCTGGGACGGGAATACGTTGACGCCCTTGACAATGAGCATGTCGTCGCTTCTGCCCATCGGCTTGTGCATGCGGACATGGGTTCTTCCGCAGGGGCACTGGCTGTAATCAAGGAAGGAGATATCGCGGGTCCTGTAGCGGATGAGCGGGAATGCCTCCTTGTTGATGCAGGTGAAGACCAGTTCTCCCTTTTCGCCGGGCGGAAGCACCTCCCCGGTATTCGGGTCGATAATCTCGACGATGAAGTTGTCTTCATTGATGTGCATGCCATTCTGGTCGTCACATTCGAAAGATACGCCGGGGCCGCATATCTCGGTCAGGCCGTAGATATCATGCGCCTTGATGCCGAGCTTGTCCTCGATGTCGCGGCGCATCTCCTCTGTCCAGGCTTCCGCTCCGAAGATACCTGCTTTCAGGCGGATCTGGTCGCGCTGGCCGCGCTCGATGATGGATTCCGCGAGATAGGCTGCATAGCTGGGCGTGCAGCAGATGATGGTCGCCCCCAGGTCGGTCATGAACTGGATCTGGCGGTCTGTATTGCCGGAGGACATGGGAAGAGTCAGGGAACCTACCTTGTGGGAACCGCCGTTCAGTCCCGGGCCGCCGGTGAAGAGGCCGTAGCCGTAGCAGACCTGGACAACATCCTCATTGGACCCGCCGGCAGCCACGATGGCCCTCGCGCAGCATTCCTCCCACATGTCGATATCATGCTGGGTGTAGAACGCAACCACGCGCCGTCCGGTGGTGCCGCTGGTGGACTGGATGCGTACGCATTCGGAGAGGGGCTTTGCGAGGTATCCGTAAGGATACTCGTCCCGCAGGTCATTCTTGGTGACAAAGGGGAGCTTGTGGAGGTCCGCGACTCCGTGAATGTCCTCCGGCTTTACACCTGCCTCATCCATCTTTTTGCGGTAGGGAGCCACATTCTCGTAAACGCGCTTAACCGTCTCGACAAGTCTTTCGTCCTGAATCTTCGTGATTTCCGCTCTGGAAGCACACTCAATCTTCTGATTGAAATATTTTCCCATGCTTCTCACTCCTTTCTTCCGGCGCGTCCGGCACCGGGCGTCATTTACAGCGGCCCGCCTGATTCCTGCCCGGGTCCTGCATTTTTCATGAAACAGAAAACGGCCCCGCCCATAATGGACGAGGCCGGCTGTTTCTTTTTACATGATCCGCGGCATAGCAATCCATTAAACAGGCGTTATGTTCTTAAGCACGACAAAGAAACGGCTAAAGTAAAAGCCGTTAAACACGCTGTTAAATCGATTGGATGTACGATTCAGCATCTCTGTCTGCTCCTTTCCGCGATATTACAATGAAGTATAGTATCACCGCGATAAAATGTCAAGCAGGAATAGTGACAAAATGCAGGGATAAATATTTGAAATGTTCGTCAATTCTGTCAAATGACCGATTTCCCCTTCCAACGTCCCACTCGGTACATCAGGAATGTGATAAATGCGCCCGTCACCCAGGTGACCAGCATGGAGAGCTGCATCATGTAGCAGTTTCCCTGCGGGAGATCCGGGGTTTTTGTCAGGTTTACCATCAGGTAAGCCAGCGGGACGCGCAGCAGCACCGAGACTACGATGGAGATCCACATGGGCGTGACGGTATCGCCCGCGCCGCGCATAATGCCGGAAAGGCACTGCGTCACCTCCATGGCGATGTAGCCCAGGGCGAGGATGCGCATCATGTTGTTGCTGAGGGTGATCAGGGCTTCCGTGGTGGTGAAGATTCCCATCAGGTACCGGCCGAAGATGAGGATCAGGGCAGTCAGCACGGTGGAAATGCCCATGGCGGCCAGGGTTCCTTTCTTCGCCCCCTCCTGTACCCGGTCCAGCTGCCCACCGCGGCGAGGGCATTGTCCCCCACAAAGCGGCCCACGATAATACTGTCCACGGTATTGTAGAGCTGCTGGGCCACATT
>ONXW01000013.1 GCA_900321915.1 uncultured Eubacteriales bacterium | reverse complement strand
CCGTGCACGGGCAGGTCTCCTGACTCAGAGTTCCCCGCTCCCGTCCCGCCTTCCCGGGAAACACCTTTCCCAGTGGCTTTCCGGACCCGGCCCGAACCGGCTCCCGGACGTTCGCTCCCTCATTACAGTGACGAGTTCGCGCGGGAGTTTCACCCGCTTCCCTTTTCACCGGAGCCGGTCCGCCTGCATTTTCCCGCAGCCTGCACCGCTCCGACACCCCTGCACTCTGTCTGTAGTTTTTTGCGGCGCTGTCCTCATGTTTTCCCGGGCAGGACCGCCGCCTATATCATAACGCAGCCGGCCCCTTCTGTAAAGAAAGGGCCGGCCGGACTTGAACTTTTTCCGTCAGCGCGCCTGAAGCGCGTGGGGAAGCTTCACATTATTTGCTTTCAGCATGTTGATAATAAATTCGATGGAACCCTGGATTCCGTAGCTGGCGCTGTTGATGCAGACATCATAGTGATTCGCCTGCCCCCATTTCAGCCCGGTGTAATAGTGATAATACTCCGCGTGCTCGTGGTCCACCTGCTTGAGCTGCATGCGGGCCCGCTTCTCGTCCACGTTATTGATCTCCATCATCCGGTGCACCCTCTTCTCGAAGGGCGCGGTAATGAAAATACTGATGTGGGGGATGTGGTTGTTGCGCAGGATAACATCCGCGCACCGGCCCATCACCACGAAATCCTGTTCCTTTGCCATATCCACAATCAGGTCGCTCTGGTTGAAGAATAAAGCGTCCCTTCTGGGCAGGCCGTGATAGCGGTAGAGCCGGCGGAGCTTCTCCATGAAAGACATGGACTCCCTGTACTGCGACATGCCGGGATTGGCGGTCTGCGTCACCTCCAGGCCGGCGTAGCCGCCGGTATCATTTACCCCGTCCTGCTCCGCCTCCATGCGCTTCAGGACAGAGTTGAAAATCTCCGCGTCGTAATAGTTGATCTTCAGGGCATCCGCCAGCCCGAAGCCGATGTTGTTGCCGCCGGACCCGTAAGTACGGCTGATGCAGATGATCAGATGGTTCTTTTCGCCGAAACGGTTCCCCATCGTCATGGAGTTCAGGCGCGCGCGCTTCCGGTCCAGGATGCTGGTATTGGAAAATCCCCTCGATATCCGCATCAGCTTGTGCATGATATCGTTGTATTCCCCCATGATCTCCGCCCGGGCCTTCTTGTCCTTGATGGTCCTGGCCATATTGCCGATAAGGGCCACCTCGCTGCGGACGATATGCTCATCCGGCCGCTCTTCCATGGCGTGGACCATGTTGTTCACGCAGCGCTCCCGCTCGTGGTTAAATACCCGGCCGAGGGAGGATCCCAGGGTCTGCACCACCTTTTCGTCCAGCCCATAGATCTGTTCCGCCAGGGCCCTGTAATATGCCCGCTGGTTCCGTTCCCGGATCTCCCGTTCCGCAGCCTTCTTTTTCGCTTTCTCCAGTTCCTCCTGATAGATCTCCTCCTCGGTTTTTTCCGCGGGAGCCGCGTTCATTTCATTCGTCTTGTTTTCTTCACTCATGAAAAGCACCTCCTTTTAGCGGAAAAACAGCAGGGTATCCAGCAGGAATACCGGAACCAGGATCCCGAAGGACCACTTCAGGTAACCAAAGAAAGACGGCATGCGGACACCGTTTTCCACGGACATGGTCTTCACCATAAAGTTCGGCGCATTGCCGATATAGCTGTTGGCGCCCATGAATACCGCGCCGGCGGAGATGGCCATCAGCATCTGCTGCGGCACGATCCCCAGGCTTGTGGCTATGCCCTCGGTAAAGCCCAGGGTGCCCGCCGTCGTCAGAAAGACCAGGTAGGTTGGCGTATTGTCCAGGAAGCTGGACAGCAGTCCCGTCGCCCAGAACATCTCCGCGGGCTTTGTCAGCCCCATCTCCGGGCCCATGGCCTTGAGCAGCATCAGGGCCGGCTGCATGGTCAGGAAAATGCCGACGAACAGCACGGCGACCTCCTCGATGGCGCTCCAGGTAAAGTGGTTCATCCGGCGCAGGCTCTCATCCGTCGTCTTAAAGGAGAGAAACGCCGCCAGAAGGATGATTGCGACCTCGATCACGGACGGCCAGGGAAAGACCACGCCGCAGGGCAGGGGAATTCCCCGGACCGCGCCGGAAGCGTCCTGGAATGCGGGCACGGACGGCAGGGTTCCGCTGAGGATGACCGCAATCACGATCATCACCAGGAACACCAGGTTGTGCAGTCCGCCGATCTTAAGCATCGTGCCGGGCTTGCTGATGTCAGGCTTCCGGCCGTAGGCGATATCCTTCCGGTACGCCCACTTGTCGATATGATAGAAGATAAACAGCAGCACCGCCATGTTGAACAGGAACACCGGGAAAAGGTGCAGGCTCCAGAAGAAGGGAACACCGCGCATAAAGCCCATTAAGAGCGGCGGATCCCCCACCGGCGTGAGCGACCCTCCCAGGTTGGAAACCATAAATATGAAGAAAATCATGATATGGCTTTCCCTGCGCCTCCAGGAATTCATCTTCAGCACCGGACGCACCATCAGCATACTGGAACCGGTGGTCCCGATGCAGCTGGACAGGATGGTTCCCATGGAAAGAAGTATCACATTTACCCAGGGGGAACCTGCCAGATCGCCCTCAAAGGTGATGTTGCCCGATACGCAGTACAGGCCGAGCAGCAGGATAATAAACGTCAGGTAGTCATTGAAGAAACACTCCAGGACCGTCTCCACGGTGTGGGACGGGCCGAAATACACGGCGAACAGGATCACCACCAGCACTGACCAGAAGGCCACCGCCAGGGGCTCATGCTTCTCCCACCACTCCGGCTTTATCAGTGGAAACAATGCAACGCTGAGCAGCAGTCCCACAAAGGGAAAGCAGAGCCATGCAGGTACTGTCATGATAAAAAAACCTCTCATTTCCGGCCGGACTCAGATTTATTCAAGACACGCTCATCCTGGCCTTGCAAGAGTTATATCATACTTGCACAAAAAAGCAAGTAAGATTTTGTATATATTTTTCGCGTCCTCCGAACCTGGTTTGTCACATTTGACGGATTATTTGACGAATTAATTGCAAATAAATACTGAATATATATAAAAGAAAATAACTGCTCCTGAGTGCAAACGGTTCTCTCAGGAGCAGTTATTTCTTGAAATCAGTCTTGCAGCGCTTTCTCCGCAAGCTCCCGGTATTTCTTCCAGTTCAGGGTATTGTATTCCGCTTCCTTCTCATCCATGATCCGGACCACCTTCGCCGGCCGGCCGAAGGCCATGGCCCCATCGGGGATCACCGTCTTCTTGGTCACCAGGGATCCCGCGCCGATGAGACACCCCTTTCCGATATGGGCGCCGTTCAGGATGATGCTGCCCATGCCGATGACCGCGCCGTCGTCGATGGTGCAGCCGTGGATGATACTGCTGTGTCCCACAGAGACCCGGTCGCCGATTTTCACGTCGTAGATCTCATCGCCGTGCACCACCACATTGTCCTGGATATTGCAGTCCTCCCCCACGGTGATGCTTGTGATATCCCCCCGCAGCACCGCGTTGTACCAGATGCCGGTGCGGGACCCGATCTCCACCTGTCCGGTGATCCGGGCACCCTCGGCAATGAAGATGGTGGGATCCTCAAAGGTTTTCTGCTTCATACTCTTCCGTCCTTTCCGGAAATGTCCGCCCCTTTACGGGAAACAGATTACAGGAAAATATACTTCAGCACAAAGAGCACCGTCAGCACATACATGAGCGGTGTCAGGTTCTTTGCCCTGCCGCAGGCCACGTGCAGGATGGTCCAGGAGATGATGCCGAAGGCAATTCCCTCCGAGATGGAGGAAGTAAAGGGCATCGCGCAGATGCACATGAAAGCCGGAATGCCTTCCAGCACATTGTTCCACTCCAGCCGTCCCACCTGCTGCATCATCATGAAGCCCACGATTACCAGGGCCGGGGTTGTGGCAAAGGAGGGGATGGTCAGGAAAATCGGCGAGAACAGGAGGGACAGCAGGAAGAATCCGCCGGCCACCACAGAGGTGAGACCGGTTCTTCCGCCCTCCGCGATGCCTGCGGAGGATTCCACGAAGGTTGTGACCGTGGAGGTGCCGCAGCACGCGCCGAAGATGGTTCCGACGGAATCGGCCATGAGGGCGCCGCGGATGCCGGGAAGGCTTCCGTCCTCCTTCAGCATGTCCGCCTTGGTGGCGCAGCCGATCAGGGTTCCCAGGGTGTCAAAGATATCCACAAAGAGGAAGGCAAATACCACCACGACAAAGTCCAGAATCCTTACGCCGTCCAGGCTCATCTTCAGGAAGGTGGGGCCCATGGACTGGGGCGCCGAGATGATGCCGGAGGGGATCACGCTGTAAAGGCCCAGATCCGGGTTCGGCACATAGAGACCGGCCAGCTGGCAGAGAATGCCGAGAATCCAGGTCAGGAGAATGCCGAGAAGGATATTTCCGCGCACGTTCTTGATGACCAGCACGGCGGTAATGAGAATGCCGATGAGGGACAGCAGGGCCGTGATGCCCAGGGAATTCATGGTTCCGTCTTCCATGCAGGCCCGGAAGGAAATCAGGCCGATGAGGGTGGAGCTGTCCACGACTACGTTGGAATTCTTCAGTCCGATGATGCAGATGAAAAGCCCGATACCGACGGAAACCGCTACCTTCAGGGTTCCCGGGATGGCGTTAAAAATCGCTTCCCTGACATTGGTCAGCGAGAGCACCACGAAGACCAGGCCCTCGGTAAATACCGCCGCCAGCGCCACATTCCAGCTGTAACCCATGCCGATTACCACGCTGTAGGCGAAGTAGGCGTTCAGTCCCATGCCTGCAGAGAGGACGAAGGGAAGGTTGGCAAATGCCGCCATGCAGAAGGAAGCCACCGCGGAGGCCAGCGCCGTTGCGGTAAACACCGCGCCGCGGTCCATGCCGCAGTCTCCCAGGATGCTCGGGTTGACGGCCAGGATATAAGCCATGGTCATAAAGGTAGTGAGTCCGGCGATAACCTCGGTGCGGACATCGGTTCCATTTTCCTTAAGTTTAAAAAACTGTTCCATTATCTGATTCCCCCTGTGTTTCTGATTGCTGTCTATAAGCCGCCGCGGGATTCGCCGGTTATCAGCGCTCTTCCCGGAAGTACGGAAGTCCCAGGCTTGCGGGAGGCTGATTCTCCCGCTTGTTGCGGATGCTGGTCAGAATCAGCACCGCGATGGTGACGAGGTAAGGCAGCATCTTGTAGAGTTCCTTTACCGCCAGGTTCATCCCCGTGGGAATGAACAGGTACAGGATATAGAGGCCGCCGAACAGGATGGAGGCCAGGATGCCCACATTCGGGCGCCAGATCGTGAAGATAACCAGCGCGATGGCGAGCCAGCCCCTGTCGCCGAAAGCGTCATTGGACCAGACGCCGCAGGCGTAGTCCATGACATAATAGAGTCCCCCAAGACCGGCGATCATGCATCCCAGGCAGGTCGCAAAGTATTTGTACCGGGTAATGTTGATTCCCGCCGCGTCCGCCGTGGCGGGATTTTCGCCCACGGCCCGCAGGTGCAGTCCCGTCCGGGTGCTCTTCAGCACGTAGGCGGCGATCAGGGAAATGACGATGGCCGTGTATGCGAGGAAGCCGTAGGACAGGAATACCGTCCCGAACCATCCCGTCGAGGCCGCCGCGGGCAGGGATTTCCGGAACACGTTGGATGTCGCGGACAGGGCGATGGACGGAACGTCCGCGCCGGTCAGCTTGATGAGCGAACCGCCGAAGAAGTTGCCGAAGCCGACGCCGAAGGTCGTCATGGCAAGACCGGTAACGTTCTGGTTTGCCCGGAGCGTTACGGTCAGGAAGCAGAACAGGAGTCCCATGAGGAGCGACCCCAGGAGGCAGGCGGAGAGCGGGATCAGCACGGTAAGCGCCGTGTTCATGTTTTCCGCGCTGCCGCAGGCGCGCTCATAGAGGAAGGAGCCGATGACGCCGGAGATGGCTCCGACATACATCACGCCGGGAATTCCCAGGTTCAGGTTGCCGGATTTCTGCGTGATGGTCTCCCCGGTGCTCCCGTACAGGAGCGGGATGCTCTGGGCTACCGCTCTCGGAATAAAAGCAACTAGATCAAACATTTGCGCCCTCCTCCTTTCTCGCGGATTTCCTGAAATGCAGCTGGTAATTGATAAAGAAGTCGCACCCGATGATGAAGAACAGGATAATTCCCGTCAGGATATCGCCGTAGGACTGGTTCAGCCCGAAGATTGTGGAAATCTCCGCGGCGCCTCTCCCCAGAGCCACCAGCAGGAAGGAAGAAAAGATCATGCTGATGGGGTTGAACTTGGCGAGCCATGCGACCATGACTGCCGTGAATCCCTGTCCGCCGGCCAGCGTCGTGGTCAGGGTGTGATCCGTGCCGGCCACCAGGAGAAAGCCGGTCAGTCCGCAGATGGCGCCGGAAATGATCAGGGTCCGGATGATCGTCCTGCCCACCTTGATGCCGACGTAGCGCGCCGTTGCCTCACTCTCGCCCACGACGGAAATCTCATATCCGTGTTTGGAGTAATAGAGGTACACGTACATCGCGGCCGTCAGGGCGGCGACAATCAGGATGTTCAGCAGGTATTTGTTGCCCGCTATCACGGGAAGCCAGCCGGCCTCCGTGGACTGGTTGATAATGCCGATCTTGCCGGATCCCTTCGGAACCTCCCACACAATGACGTAATAGGCCACCAGCTGTGTGGCGACATAGTTCATCATCAGGGTAAAGAGGGTCTCGTTCGTATTCCACCTTGCCTTGCAGACCGCCGGGATCAGGGCCCAGAACGCGCCTGCCGCGAGGGCCGCGATCATGCCGATGAGGATCAGCAGCGGTCCCGGGACCGCTTCGCCGAAGAGAATCATGCAGGCGGCTGTCGCCAGGGCGCCTATCAGGATCTGCCCCTCGCCGCCCAGGTTCCAGAAATGCATCCGGAATGCCGGGGTGAGCGCCAGGGAAATGCAGAGAAGGATAGCCACATCCTTGCCGAGAATCCACATGCGCCGTGCCGTTCCGAACGCGCCGGAGATCATGGTGGCGTAGACCTCGACCGGATTGAGCCCCGTGGCGATGGTGGTCACCAGGGCGCAGACGAGAAGCGCCGCCAGGATGGAGATAAAACGGATCATCCATACCTGGTGCAGCGGCAGCAGTTTTCGTTTCGTAATATGGATCAGGGGTTCCCTGTGCTTAGTCTGCATCCTCTTCCCCTCCCTGAAGCTTCGTCATCATCATTCCGACCTCATTCTTGTCCGCTGTGCGCCCGTCCACGACGCCGCTCACTTTTCCGCCGCAGAGCACGACGATACGGTCCGCCAGCTCCATCAGCACGTCCAGGTCCTCACCCACATAGATTACCGCCACGCCGGCCTCTTTCTGCCGGTTCAGCAGGTCGTAGATGGTGTAGGAGGAATTGATGTCCAGTCCCCTTACCGCGTAGGCTGTCAGCAGGACCTTCGGCGCGGAAGCGATCTCCCGCCCTACCAGGACCTTCTGCACATTTCCGCCGGACAGGCGCCGCACGGGGGTAGACACGCTGGGCGTATTGACTTCCAGCTCCTCCACAACCCGCTCCGCCAGGTCGTGGGGATGATGGTGGTCCGTAAAGACGGAATGGCCTTCCCGGAAGGATCGGAGCATCATGTTGTCGGTAAGATCCATATTGCCGACCAGGCCCATGCCCAGGCGGTCTTCGGGGACAAAGGAGAGCGCTACGCCCATGTGGCGTATCTCCTCCGGATCCTTGCCCACCAGCTCTTCCCGCTCGCCGTTGTCTTCCACATAGTAAATGTGGCCTTTTTCCACCTTCTGCAGTCCCGCGATGGACTCCAGGAGCTCCTTCTGGCCGCTGCCGGAAATGCCGGCGATGCCGAGGATCTCCCCGGACCGGGCGAAGAAGGATACATTGTCCAGTTTCAGGATTCCTTCCTCCGAGCGGACCGTCAGCCCCTCGATGACGACGCGGGGCTTCGCGTCCACCGGATCCGGCCGGCGGATGTTCAGGGCAACCGCGTGCCCCACCATCATGTCTGTCATCTCCTGGGCATTCGTGGATTTCGTCTCCATCTCCCCGATGTATTCTCCCTTGCGGAGGATAGCTACACGGTCAGACAGGTCCTGGACCTCATGCATCTTGTGGGTGATGATCACGATGGCCTTGCCGTCGGCGCGCATGTTGCGGAGCACGGCGAAGAGCTTCTCCGTCTCCTGCGGCGTGAGGACCGCCGTGGGCTCATCCAGGATCAGGATGTCCGCGCCGCGGTAAAGGACTTTCACGATCTCCACCGTCTGCTTCTGGGAGACAGACATCTCGTAGATCTTCTGGCTGGGATCCAGCTGGAAGCCGTAGGCGTCGCAGATGCTGCGGATGCGCGCCGCAGCCCCGGCGAGGTCAAGCCGTCCCTTTTCCCGGAGTCCCAGGATGATGTTCTCGGTCGCGGTCATGACATCCACCAGCTTGAAGTGCTGGTGAATCATGCCGATGCCGTAATCGAACGCCTCCCTCGGGGAGGAGATGGTCACCTCCCTGCCGTCGATAAAGATCTGCCCCTCATCCGGATAATAAATCCCGGAGAGCATGTTCATGAGGGTTGTCTTGCCGCTCCCGTTTTCTCCCAGGAGGGCGAGAATCTCTCCCCTGTTGATGTCAAGGTCCACATGATTGTTCGCGACAGTGGATCCAAATGTTTTCGTGATGCCGCGCATGGCCACGGCGGGCGTTTTATTCTCCAAGACAAACCTCCGGCAGAAATTGAAAAAACGGGACTGCCGGGGGAAGGCCCCGGCAGCCCGTCAGATGGTATTACAGATCAGAATTTCTCATCCAGCAGTGTGATGCCGTCGATCCGCAGGTCAAAGTACGGAGCGGAACGATACTCAGACTCGTGGAAGTAGCCGTCGGAAATAACCTCGGTGTCTCCCTCGTAAGCCGCGTCGGTATCCACATCTGCCATGTAGGAGGTGAGCTCCTCGCCGCCTACGGTGAATGCAGAGGTATCAAATACATGAGCCTTGCCGGACTCCAGGTCAGCCTTGACTTCGTCGATCTTCTCCTGGGTTCCCTCGGCAGCCGCCTGGCCGTTGACCTCGGTCAGCACCACGGAATCGGTAGCGATGGTTCCGGTCCAGTCAGTATCAATCGGTTCGCCGTTGGCAGCCGCGCTGATAGCATAGACATAGTACGGTGTCCAGTCGATTCTGGAGGATACGATGAAGGTGTTCGGGCATGCGGACACAGTGGATCCGTTGTAGGAGACGTTCGGAACTCCTGCTGCCTCGCAGGCTGTCGGAGCGCCCATGGAATCCGCGTGCTGGCTGATCAGGACGCATCCGTCGTTGATCAGAGTGGTAGCGCCCTCTTTCTCAGCGGTCTCATCATACCAGGAACCGGTGAAGGTAACTTCCATGGTAGCGGACGGGCAGACAGAGCGTGCGCCCAGGAAGAAGGAGGTGTAACCGGAAATAACCTCAGCGTAGGTGTATGCGCCGATGTATCCGATCTTCGCCTGATCTTCGGTAATGTCGCCGGCCTCAATCATCTCGTTCAGCTTCAGTCCTGCGGCAACGCCTGCAAGATAACGGCCCTCATAGATGGAAGCGAACGCGTTGGAAAAGTTCGGCAGGTTCTTTGTGTGCGCCTGGGTGCCGGTCGCATGGGAGAACTGCACTTCGGGGAACTGCTCGGCAGCTTTGATGAGGAAGTCCTCATTGCCGAAGGAGTCCGCAAAGATGAAACCGCAGCCCTGGTCGGCAAGGTCGGCAGCAGCTTCAAAGCAGTCGTTGGACTCGTCGAT
>ONXW01000239.1 GCA_900321915.1 uncultured Eubacteriales bacterium | reverse complement strand
TCTGGATTCAGTTTCATCACGTTCTGTAATCTCCATTAATCTTCACATAATCATAGGTCAAATCGCAGCCCCAGCAGGTGACGCCGGCATCCCCCTCGTACATGGTGATATTAATCTCCACTTCCTCTCTGGAGAGAATCTTCTTTGCCAGGTCTTCATCGAAATCCAGGCCCCTGCCCTGCTCGCATACCGCGATGCTCCCCTCTGCGGAGGCAAATGCCACGTCAACCTTCTCCGGGTCGAAGTCCTCACCGGAATATCCCATCGCGCAGAGGACACGGCCCCAGTTGGCGTCAGCCCCGAACATCGCGGCCTTCGTCAGGCTGGAGGAACAAACGGACATGGCAAGCTTTTCCGCCTTATCCTCATCGGAAACGCCGCTGATATTTACCGTCATAAGCCTGGTGCAGCCCTCGCCGTCGCCCGCAATCTTTTTCGCCAGATCCTCCATAATGACATGGAGCGCGGCGGAAAACTCCCTGTAATCCGCGCCGTCCTCCTCAATGCATTCATTGCCCGCAAGGCCGTTGGCCAGAATCATGCAGCTGTCATTGGTGGAGGTGTCCCCGTCGACAGAGACCCTGTTAAAGGTGGTGCGCACATTCTCGAGAAGGGCTTTCTTCAGCATCCCGGAGCTCACCGCGCAGTCCGTGGTGATAAAGCAGAGCATGGTTCCCATATTCGGGTGGATCATGCCGGAACCCTTGCAGATTCCGCCGACGCGGCAGGTCCTGCCGCCCGCCTCGAATTCCACGGCAATGCTCTTCGGCTTCGTGTCTGTCGTCATGATCGCGACGGCAGCCTCATAGGAATTGTCGTATTTCATCTCGATATCGCCGGCGTGGTCCTCAATCACCTGCACATTCAGGGTCTGTCCGATAACGCCGGTGGAAGAAACCAGTACGTCCTTCTCAGCAACTCCCAGGGCCCTGGCTGCCGCCTTAGCCTCACGTCTCGCGTTCTCCATCCCGTAAGGCGCGCAGGCATTGGCATTGCCGGAATTGCAGATGAAAGCCTGGGCCTTCCCGTCTGCCAGATGCTCCATATCCAGCAGGATCGGGGATGCCTTAACCTTGTTTTTGGTAAATACACCCGCCGCGGAACAGATAACGTCCGAGCAGATCATGGCGAGATCCGCCTTCCCTTTGGCTTTCCGTATTCCGGCATGGATGGCGCCGGCCTTGAATCCTTTTGCGGCGCAGACGCCGCCTTCAATTATTTTCATGCTTTATCCTCATTCCTTCCGAACCCGGCCTGTGCGGATTCTCTGCCTTGTCTTGCATCGTCCTCTTATGCTGTATTGTCACAGGGCAAGTCCGGTGGTCTCCGGAATGCCGAGCATCAGGTTCATGTTCTGTACTGCCGCGCCGCTGGCTCCCTTTCCAAGGTTGTCGAACAGGGCTGTCACGGCGACCTGGTCCTCATGGCCGTTTACAATGAGCTCCAGGGAATCCCTGCCCTCAAAGGCATTTGCGGAAATCATCCCTTCCCAGGGACCCTGGTGCACCGTGATAAGCGGTTCCCCGAGATACCACTCCGACAGCCTTTTCTGTATGTCCTCCGCCGTGGGATGCCCGTTCAGCTGCGCCGTATGGAGCATCACTGTCACAGCCATGCCCTTGTAGAAATCATCCACAACCGGGACAAAGACCGGGGGGACCTCCAGGCCGCAGACCTTCTGCATCTCGGGAAGGTGCTTGTGCCTGAGCGTAAGCCCGTAAAGCCTCGGCGCGTCCAGGCTGTGGGAACGCCCCTTATCCTCATACTCCGCAATCATCTTCTTTCCGCCGCCGGAATACCCGGTCAGGGAAAACACGGTCAGCGGCAGGTCTCTCGGGATGATACCCATGGCGACCAGCGGGAATACGGATGTGATAAATCCCGTCGCATGGCACCCCGGGTTAGCCACCCGCTTTGAATTCCGTATGGCCACCCTGTGCTGTGTTGAGAGCTCCGGGATTCCGTAGTCCCAGCCCTCCGCCGTGCGGTGGGCCGTGGAGGCGTCGATCACCCGGACATCCGGGTTTTCAATCATCGATGCCGCCTCTCTCGCAGCGTCGTCCGGCAGGCAGAAAAAGACGATATCCGCCGAATTCAGGTATTTCTTCCTCTCCTCATTGTCATGGCGTTTCTCCTCGGGAATCACCGCCAGTGTGAGATCCTCCCTTTTTGCCAGACGTTCCCGGATCTGCAGGCCTGTCGTTCCGGACTGCCCGTCAATATAGATTACCGGTTTCTGCATATTCACAACCCCCGTTCTGTGTTTCTCCATTCTGTCTCAGCTTCTCGCCGCGATAAACGCGTCTATCTTTCCAATCTGCCGTTTCACTTCCTCCGGCGCAGGCCCGCCGGGAACCTTCCTCTCCTTCACGCAGGTGATGAGGTCGATGGCCTCATAGACATCCTTCTCAAACACCTCAGAGTGGGCCTTGAACTCCTCCAGGGTCAGGTCCGACAGCCCCTTCTCCTTCGCCACGCACTCGGCCACCAGCTTTCCGGTGATGTGGTAGGCATCCCGGAAGGGAACACCCTTCTTCGCCAGATAGTCCGCGCAGTCGGTGGCGTTGATGAATCCGCGGCTGGCCGCCTTTTTCATGTTCTCAGGCAGCACCGTCATGGTGGAAAACATCGGCACGAGGACCGTGAGGCACATTTTGACATTGTCAACCGCGTCAAATACCGCCTCCTTGTCCTCCTGCATGTCTTTGTTGTACGCCAGGGGAAGCCCCTTCAGGAAGGTCAGGATAGTCATGAGGGACCCGTACACGCGCCCGCTCTTCCCCCTGATAAGCTCACACACATCCGGATTCTTTTTCTGGGGCATGATGGAGGAACCGGTGGAAAATGCGTCGTCCAGCTCCACAAACTTGAATTCCCAGGAGCACCAGAGGATAATTTCCTCCGAAAACCTCGAGAGGTGCATCATGAGTATGGACAGGTCCGCGCAGAGCTCCGCGCAGTAATCCCGGTCGGATACGCCGTCCAGGGAATTGTCCGTGATCCTCGCAAATCCCAGCTGTTCCCTCACGAAATCCCGGTCAATGGGATGGGTGGTGGAAGCCAGGGCCCCGGAACCCAGAGGCATGTCATCCATCAGCTCCAGGGTGTTCTCCAGACGGAGGACATCCCGGCGGAGCATATTGGCGTAGGCCATCATGTAATGCCCGAAGGTGACGGGCTGGGCCCGCTGCAGGTGCGTATATCCCGGCATCACCGTGTGCAGGTTCTTCTTCGCGCTCTCGGAGAGCGCTTCCAGGAGCTTCAGCACCAGGCTCCGGATTTCCACGATCTCCTTCTTCACATAGAGGCGCATGTCCAGCGCGACCTGGTCATT
>ONXW01000033.1 GCA_900321915.1 uncultured Eubacteriales bacterium | reverse complement strand
CCGTTCTCTGCCAGCAGCTGCGCGGTCACACCGGGGGCATTTACCAGTTTTCCGGAAAAGGTCCCGTCATAACGCTGTTTTACACCGCAGCTCGGGCTCCGCGACTGCAGCACAATAAGGTCAGGCTTCCGGCTGCGGGCGATCTCCAGGCATTTCCGGGCGCCTTCGCGGAACTCCCTGTCCACGTTCGTGCCGTCCTTCATACAGACAGCCCCGTCCCGGATTTCGGACGGAGTCCGGGGCGTCGGGAGCCCGCCCATCACTTCCGGGCAGACGGGAATGACTTCATTCCCTTCCATGAGCTGCAGAACCTTTTCGTTCCGGTTGTTTCCGCCGTTGTATTTGCAGTTTTCTCCTGCCAGGCAGGCGCTCACCATGATCTTCACACTGTTCCTCCCGTAAGGTGGCAGTTTCGATTTGAACTATCTTTATTATATGATTTGCATAAAGCATGGGCAAGGGTTGCAGGTGCCGAAGGAAAGCGTGTGTTTGCGATAAGAAAGAATATCAGGCTGTCTGCTTACGGTTTGATCCAAACAGGACCGCAGACTGTTTTGTTGTCTGCGGTCCTCTCTGTCACTTCCCGTCCGGGAAGCTGGTGAAGATGCTGTTTTCTTCTTCGGGGTATCCGCCCTCACCCTTTGCCCGGGCAAAGGCTTTGACCATGAAGGCCATGTTCCTGGCGAGGTTGCGCATGGTCTGCAGGCCCTCGAGGTCTTTTTTTACGTCCCCGGCGGTGAAGCCGTGAACCTGGTTCCAGTAGGTGCTGGAAGCCACGGGCATACTGCTGATGGTAAAGTATTTGTTCAGCACGTCAAAGCTTGCGGAATTGCCTCCCCTTCTGCAGCTGACCACGGCGGCGCCCACCTTCATCTGCTTGGAAAAGTGGGTGCTGTAGAAGAGCCGGTCCATAAAGGATATGATGGTGCCGCTCGGCGACGCGAAGTAAACCGGGCTTCCGACGACAAGGCCGTCCGCGGCCTCGAATCTCGGAGCGACTTCATTTACCAGGTCGTCATTGAAGACGCATTTCCCGTTGGTTTCACAGTATCCGCATGCGACGCAGCCGCGGATCGCTTTATTGCCGACGTGGATGAGCTCGGTCTCTACGCCCTCTTCCTTAAATATGCGGATCATCTCCTCCAGCGCGGCCGCGGTGCATCCGCCGGCGTGGGGGCTTCCGTTCAGAAGCAGTATCTTTGCCATTATGTAAACTCCTTTCCTTTCCGGTGCCTGTTTACTTTTTTCCCTGCTCGACCTGTTTGATCTCCTCCTGGGAGGCCTGTTTCAGGGAGTAGACGTCGTAGGCGGGGTCTGTGGGAATCCTGATCTCCAGGGAGTTGATTTTATCGAGTTTTGCCGTTCCCCGTGTCATGATGAGGTCAAATACGTGTCCGCCGCATTTCCTGTCTTCCGACACAAAGTGCATATGCCAGCCGGGTGCGTTGATTCCGTCCATATAGTCCGGGAAATAGACGCAGATGAGGCTTCCGCGGATGTTTTCGAAGAGGAATGCTTTCTGCGTTACGGACAGGACGTCTTTCAGGGTGACGTGCTGGGATTTGTAGGGCGATTCGGAGCGGGCGTCGATCTTCGGGAATTCCCCGTCTATCCGCACCACATGTATGCTGTTCAGGCCGAAGCCCTCTTCTACCCGGAGATCCAGCTGCTGCTTCAGGACTGTGATGCTCTCCGCGTATCCCAGGTCAAATTCCCGCTCCGGGGTAAAACAGTCAATAACGGAAAAGGGGACGCCCATCCCGCTGTCTGCCGGAATGACGCTCCCGTCCTCTGTCGCGCGGTAACAGACACCGTCGAGGACTATCATCTCGCCGTCCACATTCTCGAAGGTCCCGAGACCGATGCTTCCGTGCGAGAGAAGTTCTCCCACCGTCACCGTCGCTTTTGTGTAGCCCATGGCCAGGGCCTGGAGTGTGGATACCTGGTACATTTTGCTGTCAGCCATTGTTATGTTTCCTTTCTTGTTCGTGTACATTTCCCTCTTATTCTACCACAGGTTTTTTCTCCTGTGAAATTCTTCCCTGTCACAGAATTTCCACAACCCAAACACAGTTTAAACACAACTGTCTGTGATAATAATGCCTGTCACGCGGGCGAAAACGCCCGGCCAAAGAACAGGAGGTTTCTTACTATGAGCGGCATCCGTTACCGTCATGAAATCAAGCATGAAATCACCCGCTCCGACCTGATCGCGATACGGCAGGGACTCCGGGCCGTCGCAAGGCAGGACCCGCACACGGTGGACGGGAAGTATTTTATCCGGAGCCTTTACTTTGACAACCTGTCGGACAAGGCGCTCCGGGAGAAGATTGACGGCGTCAATATGCGGGAGAAGTTCCGCATCCGGTATTATAACCACGACCTGTCGCTGATTCACCTGGAGAAAAAGAGCAAGGTGAACGGCCTGGG
>ONXW01000099.1 GCA_900321915.1 uncultured Eubacteriales bacterium | reverse complement strand
TGTCATTATTATGACGCGGATTACGTCATCCAGGCGGACCCAGGTTCTTGAAAAGGTAGAGATGGTAAATAGGGTCCTGAGTGAAGGACGGGAAGGGCTTACCCCTGTTTCCCTCAGCGTCGGCATAGCGTTTGCAGACAGGGAAAAGCCGGAGGGGGACATTTTCCAGGATGCGGACACTGCGCTGCATCGGATGAAGGAAGTCCGGCAGTGCGGCTGCATGGTATTCTGATATCCCAATCAAGTGATATGGCGTTTTACCGCAGCAGGGGAACAGGCTTCTCCTGCTGCGCGCTTACTTAAAGGTGACAGCATATGAGTACAAAACTACTGGATCCGGGTCCTGTGGCCCGGGAGATTAAGGAATCATGCCGCCTTGAGGCGGGACATCTGAGAGAGGCGGGCATTATCCCGCGCCTTGCCATTGTCCGGGTCGGGGAAAAAGGACCGGACCTGTCCTATGAAAAAGGGGCAAAAAAAGTGATGGAGGAGACGGGAATCGAGACCGTCAGTTTCGCCTGGGACGCCGGCATCAGCCAGGAGGAATACATCCGACGGTTCCGTGACATAAACCGTGACCCCGCAATCCACGGCATCCTTCCCCTCAGACCGCTTGACAACATCGATGAAAACGCGGCGATTTCGGCAAATCTGTCTCCGGAGAAGGATGTGGACGGAGGCACGCCGGCCAACATCGGCAGGATCCTGCTGGGGGATGAGAAAGGTCTTTTTCCGTGTACGGCCGCTGCCATCCTGGCTATCATGGACTATTACGCCGATGCCGTGAGATGGGTCAGGAAGAATAACAGTCCCTTTAATGCGGGAAATACCGGCGATGTCTGCAGGGGACTGGATGTCTGCATCGTGAATAATTCAAATGTCATCGGGAAGCCGCTCCTGATGATGCTGACCAACCGGTATGCCACCGTTTCCATGGTACACCACCTGTCCGCGGAGGAGGATAAAAGATGGATCGCGTCCAGGGCGGATGTCCTGATTGCCGCCACGCCTGTCAGGAATACCGTGACAGCGGACATGGTCAAGCCCGGCGCCTTCGTGGTTGACGCCTCCGTTATCCGGGAAAAGCTGTGGGATCCCGCAGGATACCCGATACTGGATGAAAAAACCGGAAAACAGAAAACAGGGATTTTCGGCTGCTGCACGGAGGAGGCGAGGCAGAAGGCCGCCTATATCACCCCGGTACGCGGAATGGGGGCAATCACCTCAGCAATGCTCGCGAAGAATGTGATACGTGCCTGCAGGTTACAGACATCGGAAACAGGAACGCACTGAAAAGGAGAGACATCCATGGCATACACGGTCCTGATACAGGTGATTATTCTTTCCCTCATGATGCTTCTTGGATATATCCTGGGAAAACTTGGATATATCAGGGAAGAGCATTCCGTTTTCCTGACCAATCTCGTGATGGACGTGTTTTTTCCGGCAAGCGTCCTGGCAGCCGCGAGCCACAATTTCGGGGACGGGAATAAGAGAGAAACCTTTCTGATAATCGTCTTTTATTTCGGAATCCTCCTTGTCTACACGTTCCTGGGATGGCTGGTTTCCCGGTTTATGGGGCTGAATACGGATGAGCGCAGGGTTTTTGCGTGCAGCGCAGGATATCCCAACAACGGCTTTATGGGGCTTCCCCTCTGCAGCGCGGTGTTCGGCTCCCGGGGCGCTCTGTGGTCGGCTCTGAGTATTCCCGGCACAACGTTTTACATCTTTGTCGTGCTTACGCTGATTTTCCGGCGCGGGCATGAGCAGGGCGGGAGAGGACGTATTAAATCCCTGTGTACGCCCCTGAATATCGCCGCGACGGCCATGATTGTCATGCTTGTCACGGGATGGAAGCTGGAGGGACCGGTCCTTTCCGCGGCGGATTCCCTGGGAGGGTGCACGACGCCTGTGGGAATGCTTCTGGTGGGGTATCTGCTTTCCGCGTCCCCGCTCATTGACGCCCTCCGCAGGCCTGCGGTATATGTTGTGACACTTCTGCGGAATATTCTGCTGCCCCTGTTCGGAGCGGTGATCTTTTCCTTCACCGCCTGGGACCGGCACATGTGCCTGTGCATGGTGATGGTTCTTGGCTGTAATGTGGCGGCCACCGTAAGCATGTTTGCGGCGCGGTACAACAGGGCGAGGGAATTTGCCAGCCAGAGCATGCTCCAGAGCACGCTGCTTCTGCCGGTGACCATGCCTCTCATGATATTCTTTGCGGAAAAGATACTCCAGGTTCCTCCGCTGTAATTCACCGCGCAATAAAAGCGAATAATGAATATAAATGCAAAAAGCAGCGTCTCCTCCGCGGGAGGAAACGCTGCTTTTTTGTATGACAGGTAACTTGTATGATGTTATGACCCACACACGGTACGCATCGTGTCTTCCAGGTGTTCCAGCATGTATCTCCGGGCGTTTTCCATATCCCGGGTCTGGATGGCCAGGAGGATGCGCCGGTGATGGGAAACACCGTCGTTATGCATCTGGCTGATGCTGATCTTGAACATATTCTCATAGGTATCGTGGGTGACGTTGAAAACACCCTGTATCACTTCATTTCCGCTGGCGCGCGCAACAAGGTAGTGGAAGCGCATGTCCTGTTCCACAACCTCTTCAATCGTCTCACCGTCTGCCATCAGCGCGATGGCTCTTTCCATCTCCCCGATATCGGCTGATGTCGCGCGTATGGCCGCGAGGGCAGCACTTTCGCTTTCAATAATCTTCCGGAATTCATAGACATCGACAAGGCTTGCGTTCCGGATATCGATCCCCGCATGATTTGCGTCCTCTTCGGGAGTAAGAACAAAGGTACCTTTACCCTGCCTGCTCTGGACCAGCCCCAGTCCGGAAAGCCTGCCTATGGCGCTGCGCACGGAAGTGCGGCTGATATTCAGTTCCTGGCAGAGCTGCGTTTCCGAAGGCAGCCTGTCCCCGGGTTTCCATCGG
>ONXW01000121.1 GCA_900321915.1 uncultured Eubacteriales bacterium | reverse complement strand
CGAGCATGGCCCGGAAGGAAATGTATTCGGTCCATGGGATCCAAAGACTTTTGAAGTAGAAGATTCAGCATTCGGTCTTGTAAAGATGAAGAACGGCGCTGTGATCTATCTTGAAGCTTCATGGGCATTGAATGTTCTGAAGTCTATGGAAGCATCCACAACTCTTTGCGGAACACGCGCCGGTGCAGAAATTCACCACGGCGGAAGCTATCCGGAAGATGAGTTGATTTACAACACCGTCGAGCACAACCAGCTGATGGAAAAGACCATCTCTCCTGCAGGCGTAGTCGACTTCTTCGAAGGCGGCGCTTCCGCAGAAGGCGTTGCAGAGCAGAAGCAGTGGATGGAAGCCATCCTCAACGACGGCGAGCCGCTTGTAAAACCGGAGCAGGCTTTCGTAGTGACCCAGATCCTGGAAGCTATCTACAAATCCGCAGAGACCGGCAAAGAAGTGTATTTTGACTGATCATTGAGAGAAACTGCATCGGGAGCGGGGCGTAAGAAAAGCCCCGCCCTTGATGCATCAGATGGAGGAGAAAAACATGGCAGGAAGACAGATCTTCAACCCGGACGGGTTTAAGAATATCGAAGAAGACGGAAAGATCACCGGATTTAGTTTCCAGTTCAAGTGCCAGTACTATCGCAGCGTGACGCTCTCGATCGTCCGTAACCTTGCCGTCAACGTGGATGGCGAGGACTTCCCCAAGGAGGACATCACCCTGACCATCAACGGTGAGACCTTCACACAGGACCAGATGACGACAGTGATCGATTCCGACTACAGATGGGAGTTCGGTGAGTACGGCACGGTCAATGTGAAAAAGGAAGGCGGCCTTGCCGCGGGTCCGCATCACATCAAGGCAGTGCAGCTGATCGTTCCTTCCTACATGCCCTTCCCCTGGGAAGTGACATGTGAGGCGGATTTCGAAATAAAATAACGGGAGGAGAACGCGATGAGCTACGATATCAAAAGAAGTATTTCCCTTTACAGCTATCAGGATGAATATTATGACGGAAAGCTGGATCTGGAAGGATGCCTTCGTGAGACCGCCAAGACAGGAGCCACAGGCGTGGAACTTCTGGCTGAACAGATGATCAAGCGTTTCCCGGTCGCCATTGAAGAGGAAGGCTTCCTCGACAACTGGTTTGCGATGCTGAAAAAGTACAACCTGACCCCGTCCTGCTATGATGCTTTCCTGGAGAACCGCATCTATGCAAACCGTACTCTGACTCTGAAAGAGCAGATCTCCATGATGAACAGAGACCTGCGCCTGGCCAGCCTTCTGGGCTTCCCGGTCCTGCGTACACTGGTCTCCACCCCCATGGATGTCATCGAAGGCAGCCTTGAGTATGCCGAAAAAGTCAATGTCAAGATCGGTCTGGAAGTTCATGCTCCCTTCTCCCTCAATTCCAGCTGGGCAGACGGATATCTCAGCATGATCGACAGGACCGGTTCCAAGTACTTTGGATTTATCCCGGATATGGGTATCTTCTGTAAGAACATCCCGGATGTGCTCCGCGACAAAGCCCGTCGTCAGGGCGCCAAAGAAGAATGCCTGAAGATCGTGGACGATGCCTATGCACAGCGCAGAGAAAAAGGCTTTGTCAAGATCAAATACGACCTGGACCTCGGAAAAGCCAACATGGAATACAGGATGTCCAACGGCATGAAGGAAATGATGGAAGCGGTCGAAAAGGCCGGCGGCGGCCCTGCCGACAAGATGTATGCCAACACCTCCTTCACCTATTCCTGGTCCGATCCGCAGGATCTGATCGACAATATCCAGTATATCTTCCATACCCATGCTAAATTCTACAATGTGCATGAGGACTATGTGGAGACCGCAGTTGCGATCCCGGAAGTGGTCGAAGCCTACAAGAAAGCCGGCTACAACGGTTTCTTAAGCTCCGAGTACGAAGGCGGCGAACATCTCCGCGACATCGGCGTTGACAGTATCGAGCAGTGCCGCCGTCACCAGGAAGCTCTGAGACGCGCGATCGAGGGATAACATCAGAGAGGAGACAGACATATGGCATTGAAGTTTGGTATCATCGGCCATGGCTTTATGGGCCATGAGCACGAGAAGATGCTCATGAATTTTGACGGGATCGAAGTAGTCGCGGAATGCGATATCGACCCCACCCAGCTGCAGGATGTTCCGGAAGGCGTCAAGTCCTATGAAAAAGCAGAAGACCTGATCAACGATCCGGATGTGGAAGTGGTCCTGGTCGTTGCCAACAACAACCAGCATAAAAAACTCGTGATCCAGGCTGCGGAAGCAGGCAAGGACGTCATCTGCGAAAAGCCGGTGGCCATGTCTCTGGAGGATCTGGATGAGATGAAGCAGGCCTGCGACAAGGCCGGCGTCAAATTCACGGTTCACCATCAGCGCCGTTTTGACCCGGATTTCCGTACCGCCAAGGAAGTGTTCGATTCCGGCACACTCGGAAATCTCTACACCATCCAGTCCAAGCTGTATGGCTATAACGGCAACATGCACGACTGGCATGTCATTCCCAGCGAAGGCGGCGGAATGCTCTATGACTGGGGCGTTCATCTGATCGACCAGATGCTGTGGATGATCCCGGAAAAGGTCACCAGCGTATTTGCAAATGTGCGCAACGTCATCAACAAAGAGGTGGACGACTATTTCCACATCATGCTCCGCTTTGAAAGCGGCCTGGTGGGCGAGATCGAGCTTGGCACCTATTTCCTGACCGACAAGGATCACTGGTTTGAACGCCATTGGTTCAT
>ONXW01000309.1 GCA_900321915.1 uncultured Eubacteriales bacterium | reverse complement strand
CAGGGAGTGTGTGATTCCCTCCAGGGCGTCCTGGATCGGATGAGCGAAGTCATACATCGGGAAGATGCACCATTTCGTTCCCTGGCGGTGGTGCTCGATGTACCGGATCCGGTAGAGAACCGGGTCGCGCATGTTGAAGTTGCCGCTTGCCAGATCGATCTTGGCACGCAGGGTATATTTCCCCTCCGGGAATTCCCCGTTCTTCATTCTCTCGAAGAGATCGAGGTTCTCTTCCACCGGACGGTCGCGCCACGGGCTCACAGCCGGGTGCTGGGTATCCCCGCGATATTCACGGAACTGCTCCGGGGTCAGCTCGCATACATAAGCGAGGCCCTTGCGGATCAGCTCCAGCGCATATTCATAGGTCTTTTCAAAGTAGTCCGAACCATAGAAAAACCGGTCGCCCCAGTCGAAGCCCAGCCAGTGAATATCCTGCATGATCGCCTCGACATATTCCGTATCCTCTTTTGCCGGATTGGTGTCATCCATTCTCAGGTTGCAGATGCCTCCGAACCGTTCCGCTGTGCTGAAGTCGATCGTAAGCGCCTTGCAGTGTCCGATATGCAGATACCCGTTCGGCTCCGGCGGAAACCGCGTGTGAACCTGCATACCTTCGTACTGCCCGCCCTGCGCGAGATCCTCGATGATAAAATCCTCAATAAAGTTTCTTCCGCTCTCTGCCATATTCCCTTGTCCTCCCGGTAGAGTGAATTATAGAATGAATAAGGTATTATACCCAATTTTGCCCTTCTTGACAAGGGGAAAGCGCATATGATATTCTGTTTTTGGAGCACCGCATGCTCTGCTCTGTTCAGCATCCTGCCGGAAGAAAGGTGATAAGACAGATGGATCAGATTTTTGATGTCATGATTATCGGCGGAGGCGCCGCCGCTACAAGCGCCGCCATGACCCTGCGCAACCGCGGAAAGAGCACTGCCGTGGTCGCCAACCGCCAGGAAACCGGGAGCCTGTACAAGGCCGAAATGATTTCCAATTACCCCGGTCTCCCGCCTATGAGCGGTGCAGAGATGACCGAGCTCTTCCGGAAGCAGCTTGTCGAAACCGGCGCCGTTCTGATCGAAGGACGGGCGCTCTCTGTTCTGCCCATGGATGACAGTTTCGGCGTTGCGGTCGGCAGTGACTATTATATGGCCCGCAGCATCATCATTACCGCCGGCATCACCCGGGAGAAGCTTTATCCCGGTGAAGCAGAGTTTCTCGGCCGCGGCGTCAGCTATTGCGCTACGTGTGACGGGATGCTCTATCGCGGGAAAACCGTCGCCGTGGTCGGCGGGGGCGAAGAGGCAAGGCATGACGCAGACTTTCTTGAAGGCATTGGCTGCACGGTTCTCCGCTTTGAGCAGAACGGGCGCTACGAGATCACCGGCGGCATGAAAGCCGACACGCTGAAATACGCCGGTCAGGAGTACACCGTAGACGGTGTGTTCATCATCAAGGACACCGTTTCGGTCACGCAGCTTGTTCCGGGCCTCACCTATGAAAACGGCGGGATTATCGTGGATCGCCGCATGGCAACGGCGGTTCCCGGCGTGTTCGCCGCAGGAGACTGCACGGGCAAACCTCTGCAGTTGGCCAAGGCGGTCGGAGAAGGGAACGTCGCCGCGCTTTCGGCCTGTGACTGGATCGACAGAAAGTAAGCAGGCATTCTTTCAGCCGGATCCGATATACCGGCGGAAAAGGAATTGACAAAGACTTTTTCCGCGTGTATAATGACTCAAGTTTTAATTTTCAGACTGTTTTCGGATCACAGCGGAACTTGTTTTATCGTGAATACGGGTTTCCTGTGTTGTCTGTATCTGCGCTGTGAAAGGCAGGAGTACGCAGAATGATGCACCTCAGAGAGGGGGCGTTTGGTGAAAGCCCCTGTGCGAAGCTGCGGAAGGTCGGCCCGGAGCGCCCGGTGTGAAGGTTTCCGTCTCCGTACGGGTTCTGTGTAAGATCGGCGTCTGCCCGCGTTAAGGGTTTCGAGTGCCCTGTGTACGTCCTGACACAGGGAATTCAGGTGGTACCGCGGTTTCGCCGCCCTGAAGCATAAGCTCCGGGGCGGATTTTGTTTTTTAGGAGTGAAAGCCATGAAAGAACTTCCGAAAGTGTATGATCCTCAGGCTGTGGAATCGAAGATTTACGATTTCTGGGAAAAGGGCGGCTGGTTCCGCGCGTTTCCTGACAAGAAGAAAAAGCCCTTCTGCATCGTCATGCCGCCCCCCAACGTTACCGGGCAGCTGCACATGGGCCATGCCCTCGACGGAACCCTGCAGGATATCCTGACCCGTTATAAGCGCATGCAGGGTTACTCCTCGCTGTGGCTCCCCGGCCAGGACCACGCCGGCATCGCCACACAGATCCGTGTGGAGGAAGAACTGCGCAAGAAGGAAGGCCTGACCCGCT
>ONXW01000051.1 GCA_900321915.1 uncultured Eubacteriales bacterium | reverse complement strand
TGGAAACGGATCTGCGGCCGGGTGAAGGAAGTATTCCCCCACGCCGCGCAGGAGGATATCCTGAGACTCATCGGGAAGAAGCCGTGAGGAGAGAGGCGGTGCGTGTTGCTGTACTTCGGCCTCGGGAATGAAGAAAAAAACAGATAAAAGTATTGTGAAATTCCCGTTTTCATGCGGAGATATGATATGATACAGGAAAAGAAAAGAATTGCCGACATGGAGGAGAATGTACTATGAACAGACATAAGGATATTGTATGGTCAGACCGGAAAAGGAATTTCCTCGGGCTTCCGTGGACATTTACCCGCTATGAGCTGAGCGAGAACCGCCTGTTTATCGAGACAGGGCTCCTGAATTCCCGGGAGGCGGAGATCAGGCTGTACCGCATCACGGATATGACCCTGACCAGGAATCTCTGGCAGAAGCTTATCGGGACAGGGACGATCCACTGCGATTCGGCGGACCCGACCATGAGGAATTTTGATATCAAGAATGTGAAGAATCCTTTTGACACGAAGGAACAGCTCTCGGAGATGGTGGAGAAGAACCGCAGGGAGAACCATGTCTACATGCGTGAGAATATGATGACCGGCGGAAGCGGTTCCGACCTGGACATCGATCCGGGCGAGATGTTTGACCAGGATGCGGACTGCGGCGGAAATCACTGAAATCACGAAGCCATTCCGCGTTTTCGATTTTTCACAAACAGTCTTGTATTCTTTTGACTTTGTGATATAATGGATTTGCTTTAGGGCATTTAAGTATTGAAACTAAAAAGCGTCAGAAAGGATAAAAGAAACAAGACATGCCTATTACCGATTACCTTGAGAGGAACTGTAAACTGTACGGCGATGAGATCGCCCTTGTGGAGCTGAATCCCGGCAAGAAGGAGGCCAGGCGGGTTTCCTGGAAGGAGTATTCCCTTATCCAGCAGACCTCCACGGTATCCTACCGCAGGGAGATTACCTGGAGAGTATTTGACGAGAAAGCCAACCGCGTGGCGAATTTCCTTCTTTCCCGCGGCGTGGGCAAGGGCAAGAAGGTCGCTGTCCTGATGATGAACTGCCTGGAATGGCTTCCTATCTATTTCGGCATCCTGAAGACCGGGGCTATGGCTGTCCCCTTCAATTTCAGGTATTCCGCCGACGAGATCCTGTACTGCGCGGATCTGGCGGAAGTCGACGTGATGTTTTTCGGGCCGGAATTCATCGGCCGTATAGAGACCATTGAAGAGCAGCTGCACCAGAACCGCCTCCTGATCTATGTGGGCGAGCACTGCCCGACTTTCGCGGAGAATTATTTTGAGCTGGTGGCGGACTGCTCCAGCCAGGCCCCGCTCATCCGGATTGACGACGAAGATGACGCGGCCATCTATTTCTCCTCCGGGACCACGGGGTTCCCGAAGGCGATCCTGCACAATCACGAGAGCCTGATGCACGCGGCGAAGGTGGAGCAGATCCATCACAGCACCGGACGGGACGACGTGTTCCTCTGCATCCCGCCGCTGTACCACACCGGCGCGAAGATGCACTGGTTCGGGTCCCTCGTGGCCGGAAGCAGGGCTGTCCTCCTGAAGGGGACGGAGCCGGAGATGATACTCGGCGCCGTATCCGAGGAAAAGTGCACCATCGTATGGCTGCTGGTGCCGTGGGCGCAGGATATCCTGGATGCCATTGATTCCGGCGCCGTGAAGCTGGAAAACTATGAGCTGTCCCAGTGGCGGCTGATGCATATCGGCGCGCAGCCGGTGCCGCCGGCGCTGATCAAGCGCTGGAAGGAGCGGTTCCCGAATCACCAGTATGACACAAACTACGGTCTCAGCGAGTCCATCGGACCCGGCTGCGTACACCTGGGCGTGGAGAACATCCACAAGGTGGGCGCCATCGGCGTTCCGGGCTACGGCTGGAAGTGCCGGATTGTGGATGAGAAAGGCAAGCCGGTGAAGCAGGGAGATGTGGGCGAGCTCTGCGTGAAGGGCCCCGGCGTCATGACCTGCTACTACAGGAACCCGGAGGCCACCGCGGAGGTCCTGAAGGACGGCTGGCTGTTTACGGGGGATATGGCGATGCAGGATGAGGACGGCTTCATTTTCCTGGTAGACAGGAAGAAGGACGTCATCGTCTCCGGCGGAGAGAACATTTACCCGGTACAGATTGAGAATTTCCTGCGCACGAACCCGAAGATCAAGGACGCGGCCGTGATCGGCCTTCCGGATGACCGCCTGGGAGAGATTTCCGGCGCGATCATCGAGCTTAAGGAAGGCATGAGCAGCACGGAAGAAGAGATTGACGAGTTCTGCCAGGCCCTGCCGCGCTATAAGCGGCCGAAGAAGGTGATTTTTGCCGAGGTTCCGCGGAATGCGACCGGAAAGATCGAAAAGCCGAAGCTCAGGCGCATGTATGGCCGCGAATACCTCGTGGCGTATGAAAACCAGGTGGAAGGACATCACTGATCCTGCGTGCGGGAAGGGGGGTACCACATGCCGAGAAATAAAAAGCGGGAACACAGTATGGCGCTCTATGAGACGATCCTGCAGCTGAAGGATGTCAATGAGTGCAGGGATTTTTTCGACGACCTGTGTGCGGCGACGGAGCTGCAGACCATGGAGCAGCGGTTTGACGTTGCGACACTTCTCCTGACGGACGAGGTGTATACGGAGATAGCGAGGCGCACCAGCGCCAGCAGCGCAACCATCAGCAGGGTCAACCGCATGCTGAATTTCGGCACGGGATGCCTTCCGGCGATTATCAAAAAGCGCCTGGAATCGGGGGAACTGGTGCCGGTGGAGCGAAAGAAACCAGACAACGAAGATTAAGAATATTTCCGGAGCGGCGCCTGGGCCTTCCGGATAAACTGCAGAGGGGCAGCGGCCGGAAGGTTTCGTCATGACGGAAACGGATGAAGGACGCTGCCTCTTTCGTTTTACAGTTTCTTAATAGTTTTTTCAGAGGTACCCGGATGACAGCCTGTCATTTTTGTGGTATAGTAGCAGCATTAGCAGCCGGGGTGCCGGGTGAGTAACACAACGGGGGCGCCGGGGCCGGAATATGCCGGACCGTCCGCCGGCTGCGGAGAGGATGGGTAAAACAGATGAATGAAATAAAACAGCCGCCGAGGAAGAGAACGGTTGCCTATTACCTGGGGATTGTCCTGATGGTCATGCTGCTGAACAGCATGCTGATGCCGGCGCTGACCAGACGGGCGATTAAGGAAGTGGACTATGGGACGTTTATGACGATGACCGAGAACAAAGAGATCTCGGAGGTCGACATACAGTCAAACCAGATTGTCTTTTCCGGCACTGACGGGACCATTTACCGGACGGGCCTGATGGAGGATCCCGGAAGGACCGAAAGGCTGCATAACGCGGGCGTGACTTTCTCCAGCAAGATTGTGGAGCAGGCGTCCCCGCTGGTGAGTTTTATTCTCTCCTGGGTCCTCCCCATCGCCATCTTCTGGATGCTGGGACAGTATATGTCGAAGAAGATGCAGGAACGTATGGGCGGAGGCAACTCTATGATGTTCGGCATGGGCAAGAGCAATGCCAGGGTCTACGTCCATTCCACCGAGGGGATCCGTTTCTCCGATGTGGCGGGCGAGGATGAGGCCAAGGAGAACCTGGCGGAGATCGTGGAATTCCTCCACGACCCCGGCAAGTACCAGGAGATCGGCGCCTCCATGCCGAAGGGCGTGCTCCTGGTAGGCCCTCCCGGCACCGGCAAGACCATGCTGGCGAAGGCTGTGGCCGGAGAGGCCCAGGTTCCTTTCTTCTCCATGTCCGGATCGGAATTTGTGGAGATGTTCGTGGGCATGGGCGCCTCCAAGGTGCGCGACCTCTTTAAGCAGGCCAAGGAAAAGGCGCCGTGCATCGTCTTTATCGATGAGATCGACGCCATCGGAAAGAAGCGCGACGGCGGCCACCTGGGCGGGAATGATGAGCGCGAGCAGACGCTGAACCAGCTGCTGACGGAGATGGACGGCTTTGAGAACAACGGCGGCGTCGTTATTCTCGCGGCCACCAACCGTCCGGATTCCCTGGATCCGGCCCTCACGAGGCCGGGACGGTTTGACCGGAGGGTTCCGGTGGAGCTGCCGGACCTGAAGGGGCGGGAGGATATCCTGAAGGTTCACGCCAGGAAGATCAAAGTCGCGGACAATGTGGATTTCTCCAAGATCGCGCGCATGGCCTCCGGCGCGTCCGGCGCGGAACTGGCCAATATCATCAATGAAGCGGCGCTGCGGGCGGTCCGGGACGGCAGGAAGTTTGCCACCCAGGCGGACCTGGAGGAGAGCATTGAGGTGGTCATCGCCGGCTACCAGAAGAAGAACGCGATCCTGACCACGAAAGAGAAGCTGATTGTCTCCTACCATGAGGTCGGCCACGCGCTGGTGGCGGCAAAGCAGACGAATTCCGCGCCGGTGCAGAAGATCACCATCATCCCGAGGACCTCGGGGGCCCTGGGCTATACCATGCAGGTGGAAGAGGGCAACCATTACCTGATGAACAAGGAAGAGCTGGAAAACAAGATCGCCACGCTGACCGGCGGACGGGCTGCGGAAGAGATAGTTTTCGGCTCTGTGACCACGGGCGCCAGCAACGATATCGAGCAGGCAACCCGCCTTGCCCGGGCGATGATCACCCGCTACGGCATGAGCGACGATTTCGACATGGTGGCGATGGAGACCCTGACCAACCAGTACCTGGGCGGCGATACGACCCTGGCATGCTCTGCCGAGACCCAGGCCCTGATCGACCGCAAGGTTGTGGACCTGGTGAAGACCCAGCACGAGAAGGCGAAAAAGATCCTTACGGACAACAGGCGGAAGATGGACGAGCTGGCCCAGTTCCTGTACGAGCGGGAGACCATCACCGGGGAAGAGTTTATGGAAATCCTTGAGCGGCCCGCGGCGGTGCCGGCTGCTGTTCCGGATACAGCGGAAGAGACAGCGGAAAACGCCGTGGAAAATGCCGTGGAAAATGCTCCCGCAGACACACAGGAAAATGCTTAAAATCCGCATCTTGCAATTTGTGAAACCGCATGTTATTATGTGAAAAATCCCCACAGAAGAGGTGTTCCGACCATGAAAAAGGTTACCTGGTTTTATATGAACGGATGCCCGTACTGCAGGCAGGCAGGCCTGGCGCTGGAAGCGCTCCTCCGGGAAAATCCCGCATACGCGTCCGTCGAGATCGAGAAGATTGAAGAGAATGAGCACCCTGACATTGCAGACAGCTATGACTACTACTGTGTGCCTTCCACATTTGTCGGCGGAAAGAAAATCTATGAGGCGCGCCGGGGAGAAAGCTATGAGGATGCGCTGCGCGGGGTGAAGAACACCCTGGACGCCGCGCTCGCGGAATAACTTAAAAAGCGGAGGCATCTGGATGCCCTGCTTCAGCAGAGGACCTACAGTATAAGCACACAAGAAAGAGAGGCAGGAACATGGCAAAAATCATTGGCGAAGGAATTACCTTTGATGACGTGCTGCTGGTGCCGTCGTATTCCGAGGTGATTCCGAACCAGGTTGATCTCTCCACGTATCTCACGAAGTCGATCCGGCTCAACATACCCCTGATGAGCGCGGGCATGGATACGGTTACCGAGAGCAAGATGGCGATTGCGATGGCCAGACAGGGCGGCATCGGCATTATCCACAAGAACATGTCCATCGAGCAGCAGGCGGAAGAGGTCGATAAGGTCAAGCGCTCCGAGAACGGCGTCATCACAGATCCTTTTTCCCTCTCCCCGACCCACACGCTGCGGGATGCCGACGAGCTGATGGGCAAGTTCCGCATCTCCGGCGTACCGATCACGGAAAACGGCAAGCTGGTGGGCATCATTACCAACCGCGACCTGAAATTTGAGGAAGATTATTCCCAGCTGATCCGCGACTGCATGACCAGCAAAAACCTGGTGACCGCGCCGGTGGGCATCAGCATGGAAGAGGCGAAGAGGATCCTGTCCAAGGCGAAGGTGGAGAAGCTCCCGATCGTCGATGAGCAGAACAATCTCCGCGGCCTTATCACCATCAAGGATATCGAGAAACAGATCAAGTACCCGAATTCCGCGAAGGACGCCCAGGGAAGGCTTCTCTGCGGCGCCGGCGTAGGAATCACGGCCAATGTCCTGGACCGCGTGGCGGCCCTGCGCGACGCCCACGTGGACGTCATTGTCCTGGATTCGGCCCACGGCCATTCCGCGAACGTTATCCACTGCGCGGAGATGATAAAGAAAGAATTCCCCGAGATGCAGGTCATCGCCGGCAATGTGGCGACGGCGGAGGCGACGAGGGCCCTGATTGAGGCCGGCGTGGATGCCGTCAAGGTCGGTATCGGCCCCGGATCCATCTGCACGACCCGCGTGGTGGCCGGTATCGGCGTCCCGCAGATCAGCGCCGTCATGGACTGCTACGCCGTGGCGAAAGAGTACGGGATCCCGATCATCGCGGACGGCGGAATCAAGTATTCCGGCGATATCACGAAGGCCATCGCGGCAGGCGGAAGCGTCTGCATGATGGGTTCGATGTTCGCGGGCTGCGACGAGAGCCCGGGCGATTTCGAGCTGTACCAGGGAAGAAAGTACAAGGTTTACCGCGGTATGGGCAGTATCGCGGCGATGGAGAACGGCAGCAAGGACCGCTATTTCCAGGAGGACGCCAAGAAGCTTGTGCCGGAAGGCGTCGAAGGCCGTGTGGCTTACAAGGGACTGGTGGAGGACACCGTGTTCCAGCTCATCGGCGGTCTCCGCTCCGGTATGGGGTACTGCGGCGCGCACAATATCCCCGAGCTGCAGGAGAATTCCCGCTTCATCAAGATCACGGCGGCATCCCTCAAGGAGAGCCATCCCCACGATATCCACATCACAAAAGAGGCGCCGAACTACAGCGTCAGCGAATAAATGGCAAATGCCCCGGAAGAACGGCACGTCCGCCTGTGCGGATGTGCCGTTCTTCTTGCGCTGTGGGGCCTGTTGCGGTATAATGTAAGTTCAGAAATAAAGTGGCGTAGTATGCTGATTTGGAGGACTTTATGACCAGGAGAGAACTTAGGGAACACTGTTTCAAGCTGTTGTTCTGCACGGCCTTTTACCCTGAGGAAGAGGTGGGGGAGCAGATTGAACAGTATTTCGACGAACCGCAGGAGACTGACGATGACCCTGAAGGGAACGGATCGGTGATCCATGATCCTGCGATGGACGTGTTTGACGGGGGATATGTCCGTGAAAAGGTCCGGAAGATCGTGGAAAAGGTTCCGGAGCTCGACGAAGCGATAGGCAGCGTTGCGGAGGGATGGAGCATCAACCGCATGGGGCGGGAGGAGCTGACTATTCTCCGGCTGGCGCTGTATGAGATAAAATTTGAGGAAGATATCCCGGAAAAGGTGTCAGTCAACGAGGCCGTGGAGCTGGCGAAGAAGTACGGCGGAAAGGATTCCCCGTCCTTTGTCAACGGCATCCTGGCGAAGCTGATGCCCGCCGGTTAAGAGCGGGGACAGACGGATGGCAAATGTATATTCCGTCTCCCAGGTCAACGCCTACATCCGCAACATGTTTGCCCAGGACTTTGCCCTGAGCCGGATTTCGGTGACCGGGGAGGTTTCCAACCTGAAGTACCACAGCTCGGGACATATCTATTTTACGCTGAAGGACGCGCGCGGGGCGATAGCCTGCGTCATGTTTTCCGGAAAGCGGGCCCAGGGCCTTTCCTTCCGCATGGAAGAGGGCCAGAAGGTGATTGTCTCCGGGAGCATCGAGGTTTACGAGAGAAGCGGGCAGTACCAGCTCTACGCGAACCGCATCACACAGGACGGCCAGGGAGACCTGTTCCGCCGCTTTGAGCAGCTGAGAAACCGGCTGGAAGAGATGGGGATGTTTGCGGCTGAGTACAAGAAGCCGATCCCGGCGTACGTCCGGACAGTGGGTATCGTCACGGCGGAAACCGGCGCCGCGATACATGACATTATGAATATCGCTGCCAGGCGGAACCCTTACGTCCAGCTGATCCTCTGCCCCGCACAGGTGCAGGGCGAGGGGGCTGCCGGGAGCATTTCCCGGGCCATAAAGCGGCTCGACATGCTGCGGCCGGACGTGATGATTGTGGGCCGCGGGGGCGGTTCCATCGAGGATCTGTGGGCCTTTAACGAGGAAGAGGTCGCCAGGGCGATATTCGCCTGCGAGACGCCGGTGATATCCGCTGTCGGTCATGAGACAGATGTGACCATCGCGGATTACGTGGCGGACTTAAGGGCCCCGACGCCCTCCGCCGCGGCGGAGCTGGCAGTGTACGACTATCAGCTCTTTGAGAACCGGCTGCGGGAGTTCCGGATGCGGCTCGGGCGGCAGGCGGGCAGGAAGACGGAGGATGTCCGAAGCAAACTGGCGCAGTACAGGCTGAAGCTTTCGGCCCACAGCCCGGCGAGGGAGCTGAACAGCCGCAGGCAGGCCCTTTCGGACTTTTCGGAGCGGATGGATCAGGCAGTAAGCCGCCGCATCCGTGAGATGAAAAGGGATCTGGAGCTTGCCGGCACGCAGATGGACCGGTCCATCGACGCAAAGCTTTCAGACCGGAAGCACCGGCTGCAGGTCCTGGCGGGGTCCCTGGACGGGCGGTCGCCGCTCAGGAAGATCAGCGGCGGATACGGCTTTGTGACGGACAGCTCCGGGGAAAGGATCGATTCCGTGGAGAAAGCCGTGCCGGGGGACAGGATAAGGATTCGTATGAGGGACGGGCGCATCGACGCGTCTGTTGCGGAAGTGGAGAAGCAATGGCAGAGCAGTTGACGATAGAACAGATTTTTGCCGAACTCGACAGGATCGTCCGGACGATGGACGACGGGGAGGTTTCCCTGGAGGATTCCTTCACCCTGTATGAGACGGGGATGAAGCTGGTGAAAGAAGCAGGGGAGAGAATTGACCTTGTGGAAAAGAAGATCCGCGTCCTGCAGGAAAACGGGCAGGACGGGGAGAAGGAGCTGTCATGACACTGGAACAGGCAAAACGGGAGATAGAGGAAGTCATTGAGTCGTATCTTCCGGAAGAAACGGGACCGCAGAAGACTATTTTTGAGGCGATGAACTACAGCGTGAGGGCCGGCGGAAAACGGCTCCGGCCCATGCTGATGCGGGAGGTGTACAGGCTGTTCGGCGGCAGCGGGAAAGAGATTGAACCGATGATGGCCGCGATGGAGATGATGCACACCTCATCGCTGATCCACGACGACCTGCCCTGCATGGACAATGACGAGTACCGCCGGGGAAGGAAGACCACCTGGGTTGTGTACGGGTATGACATGGCGGTGCTGGCCGGGGACGCCCTGATGCTGTACGCGTTTGAGACGGCCGCGAAGGCGATGGAGATGACGGATGACACGGGCGCGGTCGCGCGGTGCATGCGGATCCTGGCGGAAAAGTCGGGGATCTACGGCATGGTGGGAGGCCAGACCGTGGATGTGGAGCTGACCGGGAAGCCTGTGCCGAGGGAGACGCTCGATTTTATCTACCGCCTGAAGACAGGCGCCCTGCTGGAGGCTTCCATGATGATGGGGGCAGTCCTCGCAGGCGCTTCCGGGGAAGACCTCAGAAAGGTGGAGCGGATGGCCGGGGATATCGGGCTGGCGTTCCAGATTGAGGACGATATCCTGGACTGCACCGGAACGACCGAAGAGATCGGGAAACCGGCAGGCAGCGACGAAAAGAATGAAAAGACAACCTATGTGACCGCGGAGGGACTTGAAAAAGCCCGCGCTGACGCGAGAAAGCTGTCGGAGGAGGCTGTCGGCATCCTCCATGAGCTTCCGGGGGCCAACCCGTTCCTGGAGGAGCTGATCCTTCAGCTGGTGGACCGGCGGTATTGACAGGCGGCACAGGTTTCTGAAATGGGGTGACGGTTCTGATACTGGAAAGAATCAACGGTCCGGAGGATGTGAAAAAGCTTAAGGGAGAGGAGCTTTCACAGCTTGCGGAAGAGATACGGACATTCCTGATTGAAAAAATCAGCATGACAGGGGGCCACCTGGCCTCCAACCTCGGCGTGGTGGAGCTTACCATCGCGCTGTTTCGGGCATTTTCCCTGCCGGAGGACAAGATCATATGGGATGTGGGGCACCAGTCCTACACCCACAAGATTCTGAGCGGGCGGAAGAACGCATTTGACGGACTCAGGCAGTACGGAGGCATGAGCGGATTCCCGAAGCGGTCAGAGAGCGAGTTTGACGCCTTTGACACGGGCCACAGCTCCACCTCCATCTCTGTGGGCCTGGGCATTGCCCAGGGAAGGGACCTGAAGGGAGAAAACTACAAGGTGGTTTCCGTGATCGGCGACGGCGCCCTGACCGGCGGTATGGCCTATGAAGCCCTGAACAACGCCGGGCGCATGAAGACGAACTTCATCATTGTCCTCAACGACAACAATATGTCGATTTCGGAAAATGTGGGCGGCATGTCCACCTACCTCTCTAACCTGCGCGCGGACGAGGGATACAACCTTCTGAAAAAGGCGGTTTCGGAATCGCTCTCCAACATTCCCGTGGTGGGAGACAGGATGGTCAATACCCTCCTGCGGACAAAAAACAGCATCAAGCAGCTGCTGATTCCGGGAATGCTCTTTGAGAACATGGGCCTGACCTACCTGGGCCCGGTGGACGGGCATGACATCCGGAAGCTGGAGCGGATTTTCCGGGAAGCGCAGAAGATCAGGCACGCGGTTATCATCCACGTGATCACCAGGAAGGGCAAAGGCTACGGGCCGGCGGAGAAGAATCCGGCGGTATTCCACGGCGTCGGGCCCTTCCATATCGAGACGGGGGAGCTGAAGAACCCCGCGGAGAACCCCAGCTACACGGAGGTATTTTCCCGGGAGCTGTGCCGGCTGGCGTCAAAGGACGACCGCATCGTGGCGCTGACGGCGGCCATGCCGGACGGGACGGGGCTGTCCAGGTTCGCGAAGCGTTTCCCGAAACGGTTTTTTGACGTGGGAATCGCGGAACAGCACGCGGTGACCAGCGCGGCGGGGATGGCCGCGGCGGGGCTTAAGCCCGTGGTCGCGGTCTATTCGTCCTTCCTGCAGCGGGCCTACGACCAGATGGTGCACGACGTGTGCCTGCAGAACCTGCCCGTGGTATTCTGCATTGACCGGGCCGGACTTGTGGGATCGGACGGAGAGACCCACCAGGGTATTTTCGACCTGACGTTCCTGTCGTCGATCCCGAACATGACCGTGATGGCGCCGAAGAACCTGTGGGAGCTGCGGGACATGATGCGGTTTGCCCTGGATCTCGGCCGCCCGGCCGCTGTCCGCTATCCGCGGGGAGAGGCGTACCGGGGGCTCAGGGAACACCGCGCCCCGATCGAGTACGGGAAGAGTGAAATGCTGTTTCCGGAGAAGGATCTGGCGCTGGTTGCCTACGGCAGCATGGTGAGCTGCGCCGAGCACATACGGCAGAAAATCCGGAAAGAGGGGGGAAGCTGCACCCTGGTCAACGGACGGTTCGTCAAACCGGTGGACTTTGCGGTGCTGGATAAGCTGGCGGAGAACCATTCCGTCATTGTCACCCTGGAGGAGAATGTCCTCAGGGGCGGCGCGGGCGAGGAGATCACCACCTATATCCACGCGCATTACCCGGCGATCCGGGTGATAAACATCGGGCTTCCCGACACCTACGTGGAGCACGGCAGCGTGTCCGTCCTCCGCGCGACCCTCGGCATCGACAGCGATTCCATTATTGAACGGCTGAGGAAGGAGAAGGTCATATGAAAAAAAGGCTGGACGTCCTCCTGACCGAACAGGGCCTTGCGGAATCGAGGGAAAAGGCAAAGACCATCATCATGTCCGGCATCGTCTATGTGAATAACCAGAAAGAGGACAAGGCCGGCTCCATGTTCCCGGAGGACTGCCGGATTGAGGTGCGCGGCCAGGCCCTTCCCTATGTGAGCCGGGGCGGCCTGAAGCTGGAAAAGGCGATGAAGAGCTTCCCCATCTGCCTGGACGGGGCGGTCTGCATGGATGTGGGCGCGTCCACCGGCGGATTCACCGACTGCATGCTCCAGAACGGGGCGAAGAAGGTCTACGCGGTTGACGTGGGCCACGGGCAGCTGGCGTGGAAGCTGAGAAATGACCCGCGCGTGGTCTGTATGGAGAAAACCAACATCCGCTATGTGAAGCCGGAGGATATCGGGGAGCCGGTGGACTTTTCCTCCATCGACGTTTCCTTTATTTCCCTGACCATGGTTCTGGGCCCGGTGCGGGAGATCCTTTCGCCTGCGGGCCATGTGGCGGCCCTGATCAAGCCGCAGTTTGAAGCCGGCAGGGAGAAGGTCGGGAAAAAGGGCGTGGTGCGGGAGAAGACCACCCACATGGAAGTGATTGAGAAGGTGATTGACTTCGCCCGCTCTCTGGGATTTTCCGTCCTCGGCCTGGACTATTCGCCCATCCGGGGGCCGGAGGGCAATATCGAGTACCTGCTGTACCTGGGAAATGAAAACGATAATTTTGAAACTGCGGGAATACGCGCGGTCGTGGACAGAGCGCATGAGGACCTGGACAGATGAAAAATTTTTTTATCATTGTGAACACGGATAAAGATGCAGCCCGCAGCACGGCGGATGCCGTTGAGAACTATCTGGCGGAGAAAGGCATGCGGTGCCGGAGAGCGGCCTCGGTCTCAAGGAAGTGGGCCGATTCCCGCGGAAACGGCCTGACGCCGCATTACACCGATGCCGGACAGATTCCCGACGATACGGACTGCATTATTGTCCTGGGCGGGGACGGAACGCTGCTGGAAGCCGCGCGGGATACCGCGGGCAGGGATATCCCGCTGATCGGTATCAATACCGGGCATCTGGGATACCTGACCCAGGTCAGCCGGGAGGAGGATATTTTCCCGGCGCTGGACCGGCTGATTGCCGACGATTACCGCATCAATACGCGGATGATGCTGGACGGGGCCGTCTTTTCCGGAGATAAGCTCATAAAAAGGGATGTCTCCATGAACGACGTCATCCTCAGCCGGTTCGGCATGCATCCGGTTCACTTTTCCGTGTACGTTGACGGACAGATGCTGGGGAATTTCTCCGGCGACGGGATTGTGGTGGCGACGCCGACCGGGTCCACGGCTTACAGCCTGGCCGCCGGCGGCCCGGTCCTGGACCCGGCGACGAGGATGATTGTCCTGACGCCCATCTGTCCGCACACGGTCGCCAGCAGGAGTATTGTGGTTTCCCACCGCAGCGAGGTGACCATAGTGCCTGATCCCGACTATGCCGGAATGCAGAGCGTCAGCTTTGACGGGGGCGAAGCGATCTCTGCGTCACCGGGGGACAGGATAGTCATAGTGGAGTCAAAACTTTCCGCGCCGCTCATTGAGCTGGAGAGGATGTCCTTCCTGGAGCGGGTGCGGAGAAAGATGAAAATGATCTGACAATGAAAATGATTTATTGGGGGGAGTAATATCGTGAAACTGGAGAGACACAGCAAAATCGTGGAACTGATCGGTAAGTATGACATCGAAACGCAGGAGGAGCTGGCGTCCTATCTCAACAGGGAGGGCTTCCAGGTGACGCAGGCGACGGTATCCAGGGATATCCGGGAGCTGCGCCTGACCAAGGTGCAGACGGGGAAGGGACGTCAGAAGTACTCCCTGATCCACCAGCAGTCGCCCTCGGATGACAAGTACATCCGGATACTGCAGGACAGCTTCCTGTCCATGGATATGGCGCAGAATATCCTGGTAATCCGGACCGTGTCGGGGATGGCCATGGCGGTGGGGGCCGCGCTGGATTCCCTGCATTTTCCGGAGATGGTGGGATGTATTGCGGGGGACGATACCGTGATGTGCGCGATACGGACCCTGGACGATACCATTGTCCTGATGGACAAGCTCCGCAAACTGATTGAATGACGGGAGGATGGCGCATTTGCTTCTTGAACTGCACGTAAAGAATCTGGCGCTGATTGACAGCGCCCATGTGGAATTCGGCGAGGGACTCAATATTCTCACCGGAGAGACGGGAGCCGGCAAGTCCATCATCATCGGTTCGGTCAATATGGCCCTGGGCCAGAAAGCCCCGAAGGAGATGATCCGGCAGGGCGCGGACAGCGCTTACATCGAGCTGGTATTTTCCGCGGACAGTGAGGCCGTGCGGGCCGCGCTGGAAGAGATCGGGGCGGAGCCGGAAGAGGACGGAACGGTGATCATTTCCCGGAAAATCACGCCGCAGAGGAGTACAAGCCGGATCAATGACAGGACGGTGACGGCAGCCGGGCTGCGCAAAGTGACGTCCCTCCTGCTGGATATCCACGGACAGCACGAGCACCAGTCCCTCCTGAACCGCGCGAGGCACCTTGAGATCCTGGATGAATTCGGCGGGACAGAGGCAGCTTCCCTGAAGGAGAAGGTGGCCGGGGCGTACCGTGCGTTCCGTGAACTGGAGGGGGAGCTTTCCCGGTTTTCCGGGGATGAGGACCAGAGAAAACGGGAGGCGGATTTCCTGGCGTACGAGGTGCAGGAGATTGAGAACGCCGCCCTTGTGCCGGGGGAAGAGGAACAGCTGGAAAATGCCTACCGGCGGATGTCCAACAGCAGGAAAATCACCGAGAATATCGGAAAAGCGGCGGATCTGACGGAAGAGACGGGTTTCCCGGAGGCGCTGGCCTGCGTGGAGGAGGTCATCGGGTACGATGAGGGGCTTTCCGGGATCCGGGATATGCTCTATGACCTGGATTCCCTGGCGGAGGATCTGCGGCGCGCCCTGGGCAGCTACCTGGAGGAACAGGCCTTCGATGAGGAAGAGTTCCGTGAGACTGCGGAGCGCCTGGACCTGATCCGCGGGCTGGAAGGAAAGTACGGGAAAACCGTCGGGGACGTGCTGGAAGCTCTGGAGGAAAAGAGAGAGAGGCTTTCGCTCCTCGCCCATTTCGACGAGATCCGCGAGAAGACCGAAAGGAAATGCAGGGAGGCGGAGAAACAGCTCAGTGCCCTGTGCGGAGAGCTCACGGAGCTCAGGAAGAAGACTGCCGCGGAGCTGACGGAAAAAATCCGGGAAAAGCTCCTGGATCTCAATTTCCTGGATGCCCGCTTCGAGATGCGGTTTGAAGAGCTGCCCCATTACACGGCGCTGGGAAAGGACGCGGCGGAATTCATGATGTCGGCCAATCCCGGGGAACCGGTGCGGCCGCTCGGCACGGCGGCGTCCGGAGGTGAGCTCTCCAGGGTAATGCTGGCCATCAAGACGGTCCTGGCCGAGACAGATGATATCCCGACCCTGATCTTCGACGAGATCGACGCCGGCATCAGCGGGCGCACGGCGCAGAAGGTGTCGGAGCAGCTGGGGATCATCGCCGGCAGGCACCAGGTTATCTGTATCACGCACCTGCCGCAGATCGCGGCGATGGCGGACCGCCATTTTGAGATACGGAAGGAGACGGACGGGACGAGGACCGTAACCTCCATCCGGGAGCTTTCCGCCGATGAGACGGCCGGGGAGCTGGCAAGGCTTCTGGGCGGCGCGGAGATCACAGAGGCGGTCCTTAAGAACGCGCAGGAGATGAAGGCGCTGGCAGACAGGGAGAAAGCAGCCAATCGTGGATAAAAAGTATCTTCAGGTTTACGGGTATTACAGGAATCTGATCACCTCCGGGAAGATGGCGCCGGGCATGAGGCTTCCCTCGGTGCGGCGCTGCGCGGAGGAGCGGGGCGTTTCCGACACGACGGTGGAGCAGGCTTACATGATGCTCGCCGCGGAGGGGTACATCCTTTCCCGGCCGCGCAGCGGATTCTATGTGACGGAGCTCTGGTCCCCGGAAAGGCAGAAGAAAACGCCGAAGCCCCTGCCGCGGCAGGAGAAGAAGGCAGTCCGGTATGATTTCGCTTCCGCCGGGGCGGACAGGGAGAGCTTCCGGTTTGAGGTGTGGCGGCGCTATATGAGGAGCGCGCTGCGGCAGGATAAGAGGCTCTTAAGCTACGGGGAAGTGCAGGGGGAGCGGGACCTGCGGGAGGTTCTCTCCCAGTATCTGGAGAAGAACCGCAGCGTTTTCTGCAGCCCTGACAGCATCGTTGTCGGCGCGGGAACCCAGAGCCTGCTGAACATCCTGTGCCCCCTGATCCCGGACAGAAAGGAAGTGTTTATCCGCAGCGGGGCTTTCCCGCAGGGACGCAGGACCTTTCTGGATTACGGGTTCCGCGTCCTGGAGGGAACGGTTATCCCGGAGGAGATGGAGCACGGCGTGATCTATGCCGCGCCGTCCCAGCTGACGGGGCGGCGGGAGGCCATGTCCGTCCGGGAGAGGATGGAGTTCCTTAAGAAGGCAGGGAAGAGCGGCAGCCTTATCATAGAAGACGATTACAACAGCGAGTTCAGCTATCCCTTCCGGCCCGCCCCGTCGATCCAGGGACTGGCGGAGGGAAAGGGCGTTGTGTATCTGGGAACATTTTCCAGGCTGCTTTTGCCGTCTATCCGCCTGAGCTACATGGTGCTGCCCGACGAGCTGATCCCGGCCTACCGGGAGAGGGCCTCGGGCTACAACCAGACCGCTTCCAAGGCGGAGCAGATCGCGCTCTGTCAGTACATGCGGGACGGCAACCTGGAAAGCCAGATCAGGAAGGCCAGAAAGCGCTACAGCGTGAAGGCGGAACAGCTCTGCCGGGAGGTGGAGGATATCTTCGGCCGGAAGGCCGGGGCGAGGCCGCGGGGGGCCGGTTATCTCGTGTCATTCCGCGCGGGATGCGGACTGTCCGCGGAGGAGATAAGGAGCCGCGCCGCGGACGCGGGAATTGCCGTGCGCTGTGCGGACCGGGACGGTGCGGATGCGGGGGAGCCTGAGGTTCTGCTGTATCTGGCAGCGATGGAGACAGAAGAATACCGGGAGGCGCTCCTTGTGCTGCACAGGGCCCTGTTTCCCGGAAAAGAACAGAAATAAAGTTAAGAGGAGGATACGTCATGAGAGACGGGTTTGTCCGGGTAGCGGCATCCACACCGGATGTCCGGGTAGCCGATGTTTCGTTCAACTGCGAGCAGATTGCGGAGCAGATACGGAAATGCCGCGGAGCCGGCGTCAAGGTGCTTGTATTTCCGGAGCTGGCGGTGACCGCCTACACCTGCGGGGAGCTCTTTAACCAGAAGTCCCTGCTGGACGCGGCGCAGGACGGACTGAAGAAGCTGGCGGAGTGCACCCGCGGGAGCGATATGGTTGTGTTTGTCGGCGTCCCGTGGACATACAGCGGGAAGCTGTACAACTGCGCCGCCGCGCTGCAGGACGGAAAGCTTCTGGGACTGGTCCCGAAAAAATGGGTTCCGAATTACGGGGAATTCTACGAGGCCAGATGGTTCACGCCGGGGTTTGATACGCCTGTCACGGTAGAGTTTGAAGGATATCCCGTCCCCCTGGGAAGCCATATCCTGTTTGCCTGCGAGAACCAGGAGAACCTGATCATCGGCGCGGAGATCTGCGAGGACGTGTGGGTCCTCTCCCCGCCCAGCATCAGCCACGCGGAGGCGGGTGCCACGATGATCATCAACTGTTCCGCCAGCGATGAGATAACCGGAAAGAGCGATTACCGGAGAAACCTGATTGCCGGCCAGTCCGCAAGGCTGCTCAGCTGCTATGTGTACGCTACGGCCGGGGAAGGGGAATCCACCACGGACCTCGTGTTCGGCGGACAGAATATGATCGCCGAGAACGGGACGATACTCGCGGAGTCCGAGCGCTTTAAAAACCAGACCATCATGGCGGATACCGATCTGGAGCGCATGGAGGGGGAGCGCCGCCGCATGTCCACCTACCAGGAGCGGGGACGCGCCGGCTATGAGATCGTTACCTTCCGCCTGAAGGAGACGGATGAGCCGCTGGAGCGGCGCATTGATCCGTCGCCCTTCGTCCCCGGCGACATCGGGGACAGGAACCGCCGCTGCGAAGAGATCCTGACCATCCAGGCCATGGGGCTGAAGAAGCGCCTGGCCCACACCCACTGCAAATGCGCCGTGGTGGGCATTTCCGGAGGACTGGATTCCACGCTTGCGCTGCTGGTGACGGCCAGGGCATTTGACATGCTGTCCATCCCGCGGGAGAACATCGTCGCCGTGACGATGCCGGGATTCGGGACGACCGACCGGACCTACAACAATGCCTGCACCCTGACGAGGAAGCTGGGGGCGGAGCTTAAGGAGGTCAGCATCGTGGACGCCGTGAAGATCCATTTCCGGGACATCGGCCAGGATATCAACGTCCACGACGTAACCTATGAGAATTCCCAGGCGAGGGAGAGAACGCAGATCCTCATGGATATCGCCAACCGCCTGAACGGCATGGTTATCGGCACCGGGGATATGTCGGAGCTGGCCCTGGGATGGGCGACCTACAACGGCGACCACATGTCCATGTACGGCGTGAACGCAGGCGTCCCGAAGACGCTGGTGCGCCACCTGGTGCGGTACTTTGCGGACACCTGCGGCGAGGAGGAGCTCTCCGCGATCCTGCTGGATGTGCTGGATACCCCGGTGAGCCCGGAGCTTCTGCCGCCGGAGAACGGGAAGATCTCCCAGAAGACGGAAGATCTGGTCGGCCCCTACGAGCTGCATGACTTCTTCCTGTACTATATCCTCCGTGCCGGATACCGGCCCGGAAAGATTTTCCGCCTGGCGGTCAGGGCTTTTGACGGGGAATACGACAAAGCGACGATCCTCAAATGGCTGAAAACCTTCTACCGCCGGTTCTTCTCGCAGCAGTTCAAGCGTTCCTGCCTGCCGGACGGCCCCAAGGTGGGTTCGGCGGCCGTTTCGCCCAGAGGCGACCTGCGGATGCCCAGCGACGCCTGCGCGGCGCTGTGGCTGGAGGAACTGGAGGCCATCGAGGTCTGATATGATATCCAGCATAAAAAGCACGCGCGTGAAAAATATCGCCGCTCTCACGCAGAAGGCGAAGGAGCGGCGCAGACAGAAACTGTTTATCGTGGAAGGCCCCCGTATGTTTGAGGAGCTTCCCGGGGATATCCTCAGGGAAACCTATGTGGCGGAGGGATACCTTGCCCAGCACGGGGAGGATGCCGAAAGGCTCCTCAAGGGGATTTCCTATGAGATTGTGACGGACGACGTCATGCGGGCCATGTCGGATACCATGAATCCCCAGGGGATTCTGGCGGTGGCAGCCCAGAGGGAGTGGAAAAAAGAGGAGGTGCTCGCCCCGTACAGGGACGGGAAGCCCGCGCTGCTGGTGGTCCTGGAGACCCTGCAGGATCCGGGCAACCTCGGGACCATTCTCCGGATGGGGGAGGGCGCCGGTGTCACGGGGATCCTCATGAATGAGGAGACCGCGGACCTTTACAACCCGAAGGTGATCCGTTCTACCATGGGATCCATTTACCGGATGCCCGTGCTCCGGACGGACAGCCTGGAGGAATGCGTGGTCCTCGCGAAGAAAGCGGGAATCCGGATGTACGCGGCGCACCTGCGTGGGGAGAACTCCTATGACAGGGAGGATTTTGCCGGACCTTCCGCGTTTATGATCGGCAATGAGGCGGCAGGCCTGTCTGACCGCCTGGCGGGACTGGCCGACTGCCTGGTCCGGATTCCCATGGAGGGCCGGGTGGAATCCCTGAATGCGGCGGTTGCCGCGTCGGTCCTCGCCTTTGAGGCGGCAAGACAGCGAAGAGTGATGAAGGAGGAAAAATGATGGCAGGTTTGATTTTGTTTCTGATTCTTGCGATCCTTGTGGTTCTGCTGTTGGTTAACTGTATCCGCATCGTTCCCCAGGCGCACGCCATGGTCATTGAGCGGCTGGGTAAATATGCGGGGACATGGCATGACGGCCTGCATTTCAAGATTCCGATCATCGACCGCATCGCCAAGAGAATGACGCTCAAGGAGCAGGTGGCGGATTTCCCGCCCCAGCCGGTGATTACAAAAGATAATGTAACCATGAAGATAGACACGGTCATCTTCTTCCAGATCATTGACCCGAAGCTGTTCGCCTACGGCGTGGAGAACCCGATCATGGCCATCGAGAACCTGACGGCCACCACCCTGAGGAACATCATCGGAGACCTGGAGCTGGATGAGACCCTGACCTCCAGGGAGACCATCAACCAGAAGATGCGCGTTGCGCTGGATGTGGCGACGGACCCCTGGGGCATCAAGGTGAACCGTGTGGAGCTGAAGAACATCATGCCCCCGGCAGCCATCCAGGACGCCATGGAGAAGCAGATGAAGGCGGAGCGCGAGCGGCGTGAGTCCATCATCCGTTCCGAGGGTGAAAAGAAGTCCACCATCCTGGTGGCGGAAGGTAAGAAGGCGTCCGCGATCCTTGAGGCTGAGGCGGAGAAGGAAGCTGCCATCCTCCGGGCGGAGGCGGCCAGGGAGAAGATGATCCGCGAGGCCGAAGGCCAGGCGGAGGCGATCCTGAAGGTGCAGCAGGCCAATGCCGACGGCATCCGGTTCATCCGCGAGGCGGGTGCGGACCAGGCGGTGCTCACGATCAAGAGCCTGGAGGCATTTTCCAAAGCCGCGGACGGCAAATCCACCAAGATTATTATCCCGTCGGACATCCAGGGAATCGCCGGCCTTGCCGCAGGGCTTTCCGGCATTCTGGAGAAAAATGACGGGGCGGCCAAGTGATGAAAAACGATACCGCAACATACGCACTGCATATTGCCGTCGGGATGGCGATGCTGGTGATGGTGTTTCTTGTGTTTATGGAGCCGGAAACCTATGATTTCCTGCTTCCGGTCATATTCTGCACATTTGCGGTGTTTTCGCTGTTCGGCAGCTGGCTTTCCGCCAGGAGGAGCCCGGACCGCGAGAGACGGGGGACGCTCCTGGGCGGAGCTATCCTGTTCGGCATCTTCAGCTGCCTGGGAGTCCTTGCGGCCCTGGTTGACTGGATGGGGGTGCTGTAACCTTGGATCTTTGGGGGAGAGAATATTGAAGACTGAAGTTCTGCGGATGCTGAAGGAGGCGGACGATTATGTCTCCGGACAGCAGATCTGCGAAAAGTTCCGCGTGTCCCGGACCGCTGTCTGGAAAGTGATGAAACAGCTGGAAGAGGAAGGGTACGAGATAGAGGCGGTGCGCCGCCGGGGTTACCGCCTGAAGGAAGGCGGCGATATCCTGAATGCCGAGGAGATTGAGAGCTCCCTGCATACCCGCTGGGCCGGGAGGCCGGTGGTTTACGCGGACGTTGCGGATTCCACCAACAATGTCATCAAACGGCTCGCGGAGGAGGGCGCTTCCCACGGAACCCTGGCAGTGGCTGACCGCCAGACCGGGGGAAAAGGGAGAAGGGGACGTGCCTGGAGTGCCCCCGGCGGCGTCGGGATCTGGATGAGCCTCCTGCTCCGGCCGGAGATCGACCCGGCGGACGCCTCGATGATCACCCTGATTTCCGCCATGGCCGTCGCCGACGGTATCCGGGAGGAGACCGGCCTTGACACGATGATCAAGTGGCCGAACGATGTGGTCGCAGGCGGGAAAAAGGTTGTGGGAATCCTGACGGAGATGAGTTCCGAGATAGACCATGTGAATTATGTGGTTCCGGGTATCGGCATCAATGTCAATACCGCGGAATTTCCGGAGGATATACGGCAGACAGCCACCTCCGTCATGCTGGAAACCGGGAAAAAGCAGAACCGCAGCCGGATTATCGGGGCGGTCCTGCGCCATTACGAAGAGTATTATGACATCTTCATGAAGAAAAAGGATATGACCGATCTTCTGGAGACATACAACCGCCGCCTGGCAAACGCGGGGAGGGCGGTTCGGGTCCTGGACCCGGCCGGGGAGTATTCCGGGACGGCCCAGGGGATCAACCACCGGGGAGAACTCCTGGTAGAGACGGAAACCGGGGAAGTGCGGAACGTGCTTTCCGGGGAGGTTTCTGTCCGCGGAATCTACGGATATGTGTAAATAAACACTTGATCTGGCTGTCAGGTTCCTATATAATGAAGATTTGCACGGACTAATTCTCCGCGCAGCATCTCATGAAAGGATGTTACCCGTGAACAAAAAGGAATTTCTAGCAAAATTACAGAAACTTGCAGAGCTTGGGAGAAAACAGAACGCTGCGATCAGTATTACTGAGATCAACAATTTCTTTGAAGAAGACAGCCTCACTACAGAGCAGATGGAAGAGATCTACAGTTACCTTGAGAACAGCGGCATCACCGTGCTGACAGATGAACCGGAACCCGAGCCGGAACCGGAGGAGACAGAACCTGACGCGGCGGAACTGGAAGCTGCCGTGCTGAACGATTTTGACGGACTGGATGACCAGGATGATGATTTCCTGAAGAGTGAGGACGATGAGGAAGAGGAAGTCGACCTCAGCGCCATCAACCTGCTGGAAGGTATCGGGACCGAAGACCCCGTCAGGATGTACCTGAAGGAGATCGGAACCGTCCCGCTCCTGAGCGCGGAGGAAGAACTGAACCTTGCCAAACGGAAGAGCGAGGGAGACCAGCATGCGAAGGACCGCCTGATTGAGGCAAACCTCCGCCTGGTGGTAAGCATCGCGAAGAGATATACCGGGAGAGGGATGAGCTTCCTGGATCTGGTGCAGGAGGGAAACCTTGGCCTGATCAAGGGCGTGGAGAAATTTGACTACACGAAGGGCTATAAGCTTTCCACCTATGCGACATGGTGGATTCGCCAGTCTGTCACAAGGGCGCTGGCGGACCAGGCGAGAACCATCCGCGTGCCTGTCCATATGGTTGAGACCATCAACAAGATGTCAAAGATGCAGCGGAAGCTGACGCTGGAGCTCGGATATGAGCCTTCGGTAGGGGAGCTGGCGAACGCGCTGGAGATGACAGAAGAAAAAGTGATGGAGATCATGCAGATCGCCAGGGAGCCCGCTTCCCTGGAGACTCCCATCGGTGAGGAGGACGATTCCAACCTGGGCGATTTCGTGGCGGACAACAATATCACGACGCCGGAGGAGAATGTGGAATCCGTCATGCTGCGGGAGCACATCGACACACTCCTGCAGGATCTGAAGGAGAGGGAGCGCCAGGTGATTATACTCCGGTTCGGACTGGAGGACGGACATCCGAGAACCCTGGAGGAAGTCGGCAAAGAGTTTAATGTGACCCGTGAGCGTATCCGCCAGATTGAGGCGAAGGCGCTGCGGAAGCTGAGAAATCCGGTGAGAAGCAAACGGATCCGCGATTTCCTGTAAAAAGATGGAAAGACAGAAAAAGCAGAACTATCAGAGAGAGATGGATGAACTGATTGAGACGCTTACAGGCGAAGGACTTGTTCCTTCGCTTTTTCTGCATGCCTGCTGCGCCCCCTGCAGCAGCTATGTCCTGGAGTATCTTTCCCGGTATTTCCGCATCACCCTGTTCTACTACAACCCCAACATCTTCCCGGCGGAGGAGTATGCCGCGCGTGTCCGTGAGGTGAAGAGGCTTCTCGAAAGCCTCCCGGCGAAATACCCTGTCCGTTTTGAGGAAGGGACCTATGACCCGGACTCATTTTTCCGGGCTGTCAGGGGACACGAGCAGGACCCGGAGCGGGGGGAACGATGCACCATCTGCTACCGGATGCGGCTTTCCGAGGCCGCGAGGCTGGCAGCGGAGGGCGGTTATGATTATTTCACCACCACGCTCTCCATCAGTCCCCTGAAGGATGCCGGACGGCTCAACGCCATCGGGGACGAGGAAGGGAAGAGATACGGCGTGCAGCATCTGCACGCGGATTTCAAGAAAAAGGACGGCTACCGCAGGTCCATCGAGCTGTCGAAGGAGTACGGGCTGTACCGGCAGAATTACTGCGGCTGCATTTTTTCAAAACAGGAAGCCGATATGAGGGAAAGGAGGAACCTGCATGTACCAGCTGGCGGTATTTGACCTGGACGGGACGCTGCTCAACACCCTGAGCGCGCTGACCTGGTGCACCAACCTGGTCCTCGGGGACCTGGGCCTTCCCCCGGTGGACACGGAGGACACCAAAAAGATGGTGGGGGACGGTTTCCGGAACCAGCTCCGCCGGGCCCTGAAGAAAGCCGGCGACACGTCGGAAGAGACTTTCCGGAAGGCTGAGGCGCTGTACCGGCAGTATTTTCCCGTGCACTGCCTGCATGAGGTGGTGCCCTACGAGGGAATTCCGGAGCTGCTGGAGGAGATGAAAGCCCGGGGAATGAAGATCGCCTGCTTTTCCAACAAACCCGACGCCCAGGCCGTCTATAATATAGAATCGATTTTCGGGCCGGGATATTTTGACGCGGTGCGGGGGGAAATCGACGGGATTCCCAGAAAACCGGACCCGGCGGGAGCGCTCCGGATTGCGGAGCAGCTTGGGGTCCGCCCGGAAAACTGCCTCTATCTCGGGGATACCAACACCGATATGCGGACGGGGCAGAACGCCGGGATGGTCACTGTCGCCGTGCTCTGGGGTTTCCGCGGCAGGGAAGAGCTGGAGAGTTTTCATCCGGCGTTTATTGCGGAGCGTCCGTCGGACGTGGCTGATTTTGCCTTTGGCGGGAAATGACTTGACAAGGCTGTTAGAATATACAATTAGAGAGTACTACTTGATGCAGGAGGTAAGCTTATGACTAAGATTGATATTATATCCGGTTTCCTGGGAGCCGGGAAGACGACATTTATCCAGAAGCTTCTGGATGAGGCGCTGCGGGGCGAGCAGGTTGTGCTGATTGAGAATGAATTCGGCGAGATTGGTATCGACAGCGGGTTCCTGAAGGAATCCGGCATCGAGATCCGGGAGATGAACCAGGGCTGCATCTGCTGTTCCCTGGTGGGTGATTTCGAGACTTCCCTGAAAGAGGTGGTGGACACCTATCATCCGGACCGGATTATCATTGAGCCCAGCGGTGTGGGCAAGCTCTCCGACATCATCGGCGCGGTCAAGACGGTCTCCGCGGACATGGATGTGGAACTGCACGCCGCCGTCACCGTGGTGGACGCGAAGAAGGCAAAAATGTACGCCCGCAATTTCGGCGAGTTCTTCAACAATCAGATCTCCTATGCCGGCGCCGTAGTCCTGTCCCGGACCGACATCGCCGACGAGAAGAAGGTGGAGGAAGCCGTCGCCGTGGTGAAGGAACAGAATCCGACGGCTGTCGTGGTCACCACGCCGATGGCGGAACTGACCGGTGAGCAGCTCCTGGATATTATCTCCCGCCCGGACACCATGGAGGAGGAGATGCTCCGCGAGGTGATGGAGCGCGTCAAAGAGCATGAGCATGAACATGATCATGACCATGATGAGGACGAGGATGAGGATGAGCATGAGCATCATCACCACCATCACGACGAGGATGAGGATGAGCATGAGCATCATCACCATCATCACGACGATGATGACGATGAGGAAGAGCATCACCATGATCACGATGATGACGGGGACGGCGTCCATGTGCACAATCATCACCATCACCACCATCATCACCACCACGGCGGGGATCACGACGCCGATGAGATCTTCACCACCTGGGGACTGGAGACGCCCCATGCCTTTGACCGCGCAAAGCTGGAAGAAATCCTGCGGAAGATGTCAGAGACAGAGGAGTTCGGCATGGTTATCCGCTGCAAGGGCATGCTTCCCACCGGAGAGAGCGGAAAGTGGATGTATTTTGACATGGTTCCGGAGCAGTATGAGATCCGCGACGGCGCGCCGGAGTACACCGGCAAGGTGGTCGTCATCGGATCGGATCTCAAAGAAGATGCGCTGAAGCAGGCCTTTGTGGGCTGATTGGAGGTTGGCTATGGAAGAGGAGAAAATGCCGCTGTTTCTCATCAACGGCTTTCTCGAGGCGGGGAAAACCCAGTTCATCCGGTTTACCCTGCAGCAGGAATATTTCCGCACCGAGGGAAGGACCCTGCTTCTGGTCTGTGAAGAGGGGGAAGAGGAGTACGACGAGGCGTTTCTCAGGGACACCCGCACAGACATGGTTGTGATCGACGACCAGGAAACCGTCACCCCGGAGTATCTCTCCCGCATGGCTGCCGTGTACCGCCCGGAGCGGGTGCTGATGGAGTGGAACGGCATGTGGGACATCACGAAGCTGGCCCTGCCCGACGACTGGGACCTGTACCAGCAGATCACCATCGTGGACGGCTCCACCTTTGACCTGTATATCGGGAACAACGACCTCAAGTCCCTGCTGGGCGTGATGGTCCGCAGCACCGAGATGCTGATCATGAACCGCTGCGACGGCATTGAGGATAAACTCGGCGGCTATTACCGGATCCTCAAGGGAATGAATACCGCGGTGGATATTGTTTTCGAGAAAAAAGAAGGCGAGATCCAGAACGTGGTGGAGGAGGAACTCCCCTACGACGTCACGGCGGACGTGATTGAGATTCCGCCGGAAGGGTACGGCATCTGGTATATCGACGCGTTTGACAAGCCGGAGCGGTACAGCGGGAAGACGGTGGAGTTTACGGCCATGGTGCTGAAGCGCCCGGAATTTCCCGCCAATGACTTTGTTCCCGGCCGCATGGCGATGACTTGCTGCGCAGCCGACATGTCCTTCCTGGGATTCATGTGCAAGGCGAAAAACGGCAGGAAGCTGAAGAACCGGGACTGGGTCCGGGTGAGGGCGAGAGTGGAGTACGAATACCGCCCGGAATTCGGCGGTGACGCCCCGATGCTCTACGCGGACTATGTTGAGCCGGCGAAACCCATCGAGGATATCGTCCAGTTCTGAGAACAGGAAAAAGAGAGACGGATCAAAACAGGGACAGTGCCGGAAAGGCGCTGTCCCTCGCTGTTTTTTATCCTGTTTTTACACCCGTAGCTTACGGTTCTTCTTTCTTTTCCGCAAGACGCCGGAAGGCAAGATCATATCCGTCATTGCCGTAGTTGAGGCAGCGGTTGACGCGGCTGATGGTAGCCGTGGAAGCTCCCGTCCGCTCAGCGATGTCAAGATAAGTGCGCTTCTGCCGGAGCATGGCGGCAACTTCAAAACGCTGCGACAGGGAAAGCAGTTCATTCACGGTACAGATATCCTCAAAAAATGCGTAGCATTCTTCTACCGTCTGCAATGTCAGGATTCCCTCGAAGAGATGGTCAACTTCCTCAGATTTGATCTTGTTATTCATTTTGTCTCCCTCAATGCTGAAAAAAAATAAGTTGTCTTTTTGCTATTTTATCAAATTAACGTTATAAAGTCCATAGGCAAAAGGTGATATACTTACGATTTTGTTACATTCTTGACGCATAATGCGGGGGTTTAGTAGAATGGGGAAGAGTATTCAGACTTGAGATTAATGCCATTTTGGGGGTATCTATGGATAATGATTTTCAGAGCAGGGAGACGAAAAGCGCAAGGGGCCGCAGGAAACGGTCCCGGAATCCCCTGGACCGGGTTCCCTATTCCGTCCTGGTCGGCACGCTGGCAGTTCTCCTTGTGATCGCGGGGATTCTCGCTGTCCGCCGCCCGCACGCCGCGCAGGATGCGGGATCCGGAAACAGCGCGGAAGAAACCCGGGAGGAGACTGTCGAGGAGACGGAGCCGGAGACAGAGCCGGAGACGGAGGACGAGAGCGCGGAAGGGTTCCTTGCCCGCGCCGAAGCCCTGGCTGTGCAGTACGATTACGACGGCGCCATAAACTGCCTTAAGGAAAGCCCCTGGGCGGAGGATGAGGCAGTCCTGGGAAAGATCGAGGAATATGAGGGCGTGAAGGCTTCGCTGGTCCGGCAGGACCCGTCGAAAGTCACCCACGTGTTTTTCCACACCCTGGTAATGGACAATTCCAAAGCTTTTGACGGCGACCGCCGGGAAGCCGGCTACAACCAGGTCATGACAACGAAGTCGGAGTTTGAGAAGATTCTGCAGTCCATGTACGACCGCGGGTTCGTGCTGGTCAGGCTTCACGACATCGCTTATGAAACCACGGGGGAGGACGGGAGTCCTCATTTTGTCCCGGGGGATATTATGCTGCCGGAGGGCAAGCAGGCCTTTGTCATGTCCCAGGACGATGTCTGCTACTATGAGTATATGGAGGGGGACGGATTCGCCACAAAGATGATCATCGGCGAGGACGGCAGGCCCACCAACGAGATGAAGATGGACGACGGCAGTGTGCAGGTCGGCAGCTTTGACCTGGTGCCGCTGCTGGATGATTTTATCGACGAGCATCCCGACTTCTCCTACCGCGGAGCCAAGGCGTGCATTGCCTTTACCGGGTATAACGGGATCCTGGGATACCGGACAGACCCGTCCTATGAGACCAATGAGGACTATAAAGCGGCGCATCCGGGTTTCGATATCGAGGAGGAGAGAAGACAGGCGGCGGAGGTCGTGCAGTGCCTCCGGGATGACGGGTTTGAGATTGCCTCCCACAGCTGGGGACACCGGAACATGGGAACCATCAGCATGGATGATTTCCGCGCCGACACCTCCAAGTGGGAAGAGCGGGTCGAGGTCCTGACCGGCCCCTGCGATATCATCCTCTTCCCCTTCGGAAGCGATATCGGGGACTGGCATCCCTACGATACCGGCTCGGAGCGGTTCCAGGTCCTGTACCAGGCCGGTTTCCGCTATTTCTGCAATGTGGATTCCAATCAGTACTTTGTCCAGATCGGTGACGACTATATGCGGCAGGGCCGCAGGAACCTGGACGGGTACCGCATGTATTATGACCTGCCGGAAACAAATCCGTCGAAGAAGCACCTGGATGACCTGATGGATGTGGAAGAGGTGTTCGACCGCAGCCGTCCGGTGCCGGTGCCGCCCATGGGATAAAAGAACCCCGGCTGAACAAAAAAATCCCGCCCCTGCGCAAGGCAGAGGCGGGATATTTCAGTGTTTCCGGGTATCGGGATGCCTTTCCTTCCGGAGCTCATCGGAGAGGAGCTCAATCATCTCCTTTTTGATGTAGACATCGAAGGCGAGTTCGCTGACAAAGGCAAAGAGGCGGAGAAACTCCCGGTCTTCTTCGGGGGCGTCAGGGAAGATCTCCTCCGCCGCGCGGAATTTCTGAAGCACATCCTGCTTGAGGATTTTGCGCTGTTCCTCCTCCAGGGAGAACAGCTCCCGGTAGAGTTCCGGGAGTCCCGGCTCTGCGCCGGCGGCAAAGTGCTTTTCGCTGATGGGGGAAAACAGTTCCTCGATCTCGCTGAACGTGACCACATTCTTGTAATAGTAGATGAGAATCAGCATCAGGATGTGGTTGCGGGAATATTTCTTTTTCACCGGGGCCGGCAGGAGCCGGTTTTTGGCGTAGTTGTTGATCATGGTTTTGGTGATAACCATTTCATCCGGATTGTGGCGGGTGCCCGCAATGCGCTCATTCATGAAGGTGGTTACCTGGTCCATATAGAGATTGATGTCCGGAATATCTTCAGGCTCGATATGGGTGAGACGGTCCATATAGGACATCAGGTCCTGCAGTCTTTCTTCGTTGGTCTTTTTCAATACTTTCACCCCTGTTGTGTGATAGGATAGAGATTCCATTAATCTATTATATAGTATTGAAAACCATATGACAAGGGCGGGACATAAGAGAACTTCGGAAAGGAAAACAGAATGGGAAAATATGATCTGCTGAACCCGATGCAGAGGGAGGCGGTGTTCGCAACGGAAGGACCGCTCCTGGTGCTGGCCGGCGCGGGCTCCGGGAAGACGAGGGTGCTGACGCACCGCATCGCCTACCTGATCGAAGAAAAAAAGGTCAATCCGTACAATATCCTGGCGATCACATTTACCAACAAAGCTGCCGGGGAGATGCGGGAGCGTGTGGATGACATCGTGGGGTTCGGCGCCGAGGCGGTGTGGGTGTCCACCTTCCACTCCATGTGCGTGCGGATTCTCCGCCGTTTTATCGACCTCATCGGGTACAAAAACAGCTTCACCATCTACGATACGGATGACCAGAAGAGTCTGATGAAGCAGGTTTTCAAGGCCGCGAACCTGGATCCGAAGCAGTTTAAGGAGCGCTCGGTGCTGGCGGCCATCTCCGCGGCGAAAAATGCCATGATCGACGAAGAGGCCTATATGACCGACAACGGGGACCGCTTTCCGGAAAAGATTATCGCCCGGTGCTACATGGACTACCAGGAAGCGCTTCGGAAGAACAACGCGCTGGATTTCGATGACCTGCTCCTCAGGACGGTGCAGCTTTTCCGAGAGAATCCCCAGGTGCTGGAGATGTACCGGGAGAGGTTCCGCTACATTATGGTGGATGAGTACCAGGACACCAACACGGTCCAGTTTAAGCTTGTGCAGCAGCTGGCGGGCAAATACCGGAATCTGTGCGTGGTGGGCGACGACGACCAGTCAATCTATAAGTTCCGCGGCGCGGATATCCGGAATATCCTGAGCTTCGAGAAGGCATTTCCCGGGGCGAGGGTCATCAAGCTGGAGCAGAATTACCGTTCCACGGGGAATATCCTCGCAGCGGCCAATGAAGTGATAAGAAACAACCGGGGGCGGAAGGAGAAGACGCTCTGGACCGCCAACGGCGAGGGACAGAAGGCTGTCTTCCGGCTGTTTAACACCGCTTATGAGGAGGCGGATTTCATTGCCGGGGATATCCTTAAGAGGAAGGAGAAGCTCTCCGCGGAATACTCGGACTTTGCCGTGCTCTACCGGACGAACGCCCAGTCGAGGCTTCTCGAGGAGAAGCTGATCAGTTACAACATCCCTTACCGCCTGGTGGGCGGCGTAAACTTTTACCAGCGCCGGGAGATCAAGGACGTGCTCAGCTACCTGCGGGTGATCGCCAACGGGACGGACGACCTGGCGGCGGGCCGGGTGCTGAACGTGCCGAAGCGGGGCATCGGGCAGACAACGGTCGGGAAGGTGCAGGTATTCGCCGCCGCGAACGGACTGAATTTCTACGACGCGCTCCTCAGGGCATCCAACATCCCGTCCATCGGGAAGGCCGCGGCAAAGATCGGGAAATTCACCGGTTTTATCGAAGAAATGCGTGCAAAGCTCCCGGGCATCGGCGTGCCAGAGCTTATCGACGCGGTGCTTTCGGACACCGGATACAAAGAAGAGATTGAAGCGGAGGGCGAGGAAGAAGCCCAGGCCCGCCTGGAAAATATTGATGAGCTCCGCAATAAGGCGGTAAGCTATGCGGAATCCGCGGAGAATCCCACGCTGGACGGCTTCCTGGAGGAGGTCGCCCTGGTGGCGGACATCGACAGCCTGGACGGGAAGGAAAACCGGGTGGTGCTGATGACGCTCCACGCGGCCAAGGGCCTGGAATTCCCCCATGTGTACATGAGCGGGATGGAGGACGGTCTTTTCCCGGGCATGATGTCGATTATGAGCGGCGACAGCTCCGATATGGAGGAAGAGCGCCGGCTCTGCTATGTGGGAATCACCAGGGCCATGAAGACCCTCACGATGACGGCCGCGGAGACCCGCATGATCCACGGCGACATCCGCCGCGAGACGGTGAGCCGTTTTGTGGAGGAGATTCCGGAAAACCTGCTGGAAAAGGCGGCGGGATTCCGGGA